>NZ_JBGOSN010000005.1:0-195931 GCF_046335115.1 Paracoccus sp. P2
GCTTGCCGGCGATGACCAGCTCGGTGCCCTCGGCTTCGGCGACCTTGGCCAGGATCTTCGCCACCGCCAAGGGCTCGATGTCCTGATGCACGTCATCGGCGGCCACCACCAGGATCGCCCGGTCGGCGCCCATGGCCAGCGCGGTGCGCAGCGTCTCGGCCGCCTGCTTGACGCCGATGCTGACCGCGATCACCTCCTCGGCCTTGCCGGCTTCCTTCAGACGGATCGCCTCCTCCACCGCGATCTCGTCGAACGGGTTCATCGACATCTTCACATTCGCCAGATCGACACCCGTGCCATCCGCGCGAACCCGCGCCTTCACGTTGTAGTCGATCACCCGCTTCACTGGCACGAGGATCTTCATCGGCCTCTCCCCTTTGGTTGCGTCACCTGTTCGGAGGGTTTGTTAGCGGGCCGTCGGCGGCAATGACAGGGAAAAAACGACCGTAACGCGTCGTAACATTTCCATTCCGCCATGTTGTCGCTAACGGCTGGCTCCTGGCACCCACAGGATATCCTGCGCGCCGTTTTCATTGGCGACGCGCCCCGCCACGAACAGCCAGTCCGACAGGCGGTTGAGATATTTCACCGCGGCGGGATTCGCATCCTCGGTCGCTGCCAGCGCCACGGCGGCGCGCTCGGCCCGCCGCGCCACGGTGCGCGACAGGTGCAGATGCGCCGCGAGCGCCGAGCCGCCCGGCAGGATGAAGCTGCGCAGGGCCGAAAGCCCGGCATTCATCGCGTCGATCTCGGATTCCAGCCGCTCGACCTGGGCGTCGATGATGCGCAGCACCGGATAGGGCGCCTCAGCATCCTCGTCCATGCGCGGGCGCGACAGGTCGGCGCCGAGGTCGAAAAGGTCGTTCTGGATCACCGCGATGCGCGCCGCGATCTCGCCCGTGGCATGCAGGCGGGCAAGGCCCAGCGTGGCGTTGAGCTCGTCCACCGTGCCGTAAGCCTCGACCCGCTGGGAGTGCTTGGGCACGCGCTCGCCATTGGACAGCGCGGTTTCGCCCTTGTCGCCGGTGCGGGTGTAGATCTTGTTCAGCACGACCATCGGCTAGCTCCTGACCCAGAGATAAAGCAGGAAGACCGCGATGGCGATGGCCTGGGCGATGATGCGCCAGCGCATCATGCGGTTGCCGTGCTTGCGGTTGAATTCGCCGCCGCGCGCGAAGCCGCCGATGCCGGTGGCCAGGATCACCACCACCGCAAGGCAGCAGATCGCGAGCAGGTAGAACAGCGGTTTGTCATGCATGGGCGGGCCCTTTCGGCGCGAAGCCTAGCTGCGGCGCGCGAACCAGTCCAGAGCGCGCGTGGAAAGAAGCCGTCGCCCGATGCCCGAGACATGGGTCGGCGTGGTGACGTAATAGCGCGGGCGGGGCCTCGGGCTTTCCAGCGCCTGGGCGATGCGGGCGCTGACCGCCGCGGGCGGCAGTTCGAAGCGGTCCTTCTTCGCGGCCGGTTCGTAGAGGCGCTTCAGCAGCGTGCGGCGGTATTGCTCGGCGCGCGGGCTCGACTGCCAGTCGATCCAGCGTTCGAAATGCGGGATCGAGTTCAGCCGGATCTTCGTGCCGATGGGACCGGGCTCGATCAGGATGACCTTGACCCCGGTATCGGCCATCTCGACGCGCAGCACGTCGGTCAGCCCCTCCAGCGCGAATTTCGTCGCCACATAGGCGCCGCGCCAGGGGATGCCGACCAGGCCCAGGACCGAGCTGATGTTGACCACCCGCCCGCCATGCGCGCGGAAATGCGGCAGCAGCCGGCGCGTCAGGTCATGGGTGCCGAACAGGTTCGCCTCGAAGATCGCGCGGAGCGCGCCGCGCGGCAGGTCCTCGGCGGCGCCGGGGATGGCGAAGGCGGCGTTGTTGACCAGCGCGTCGATGCGCCCCAGCGCCAGCGCGGCTTCGGCGCAGCGGGCCACGCTGTCCTCGCAGCCCAGTTCCAGCGGCAGGGTGTCGAAGCCCTCGGCGCGGCGGGCCTCGATATCCTCGGGCTTGCGGCAGGTGGCGATGACGCGCCAGCCGCGCCCGCGCATGTGGCGCGCCGCGTCCAGCCCGATGCCCGAGGAACAGCCGGTGATCAGAACGGTCTTCATGCGCGCCTCCTTGCCGGCGGTTTTGCGCCAAGGCCGGGCCTTGCGCAAGCCGCGCATTTCCGGCTGGACCGGGGCGACGCGCGGGCCTATTCAATCGGCCATGTCCGACGATCCGAACCTTCCAGATCCGACCCCGCCCGATCCCAGCGCGGATCAGACCACGTCCGAGCCGCTGTCGCGCGCCATCGGCGAGCGCTACCTGACCTATGCGCTGTCGACGATCATGAACCGGGCGCTGCCCGATGCCCGCGACGGGCTGAAGCCGGTGCATCGCCGCATCCTGTTCGCCATGCGCGAACTCAGGCTTTCGCCCAGCGGCGCGTTCCGCAAATCGGCCAAGATCAGCGGCGACGTGATGGGCAATTATCACCCGCATGGCGATGCCGCGATCTATGACGCGATGGCGCGCTTGGCCCAGCCCTTTGCCATGCGCTATCCGCTGGTGGACGGGCAGGGCAATTTCGGCAATATCGACGGCGACAACCCTGCCGCCAGCCGCTATACCGAGGCCCGCCTGACCGCTGCTGCCGAGGCGCTGATGGAGGGGCTGGCCGAGGACGCGGTCGATTTCCGCCCCAACTACGACGGCACGCTGGAAGAGCCCATCGTGCTGCCCGCCGCCTTTCCGAACCTGCTGTGCAACGGCGCCTCGGGCATCGCGGTGGGCATGGCGACCAACGTGCCGCCGCACAACCTGCACGAGGTGATCGACGCCTGCCTGCATCTGATCAAGGCGCCGGATGCCCGCGACGACACGCTGGTCAGCATCATCCCCGGCCCGGATTTCCCGACCGGCGGCGTGCTGGTCGAATCGCGCGAAACCATCGCCGAGGCCTACCGGACCGGCCGCGGCAGCCTGCGGCTGCGGGCGCGCTGGTCGGTCGAGGATCTGGGCCGCGGCCAGTGGCAGGTGGTCGTCACCGAGATCCCCTATCAGGTGCAGAAATCCAAGCTGATCGAGCGGCTGGCCGAGGTGATCCAGCTGAAGAAGGTGCCGATCCTGGCCGATGTCCGCGACGAATCGGCCGAGGACATCCGCATCGTGCTGGAGCCGCGCACCCGCGCCGTGGACCCCGAACAGCTGATGGCGGCGCTGTTCCGGGTCAGCGACCTGGAGGTGCGATTCGGGTTGAACATGAACGTGCTGATCGACGGCCGCGTGCCCAAGGTCTGCTCGCTGAAAGAGGTGCTGCGCGCCTTCCTCGACCACCGGCGCGAGGTGCTGGTGCGGCGCTCGAATCACCGGCTGGACAAGATCGCGGCGCGGTTGGAGGTGCTCGAAGGCTACATGATCGCCTTCCTGAACCTCGACCGGGTGATCGAGATCATCCGGCACGAGGACGATCCGAAGGCGGTGATGATCGCCGAATTCAGGCTGTCCGAGGTGCAGGTCGAGGCGATCCTGAACATGCGCCTGCGCGCGCTGCGCCGGCTTGAGGAAATGGAGCTGCGCGCCGAGCACGAGAACCTGACCCGCGAGCGCGAGGGCCTGGCGGCCATGCTGGCCGACGAGGGCGCGCAATGGGCCAGGATCGCCGAGGAGCTGCGCGAAACGCGGGCCAAGTTCGGCAAGTCCGCCCCCGGCGGCCAGCGCCGAACCGAGATCGGCGAGGCTGGCGAGGTGGCCGAGATCGACATGGATGCGATGATCGAGCGCGAGCCGATCACCGTCATCCTGTCGAAGATGGGCTGGATCCGCGCCATGAAGGGCCATCAGCCGCTGGACGCCGAGGTCAAGTTCAAGGATGGGGACGGTCCCTTCATGGCGATCCATGCCGAGACCACCGACAAGCTGATGGTCTTTGCCGCCAATGGCCGCTTCTACACCCTGCCGGCGAACAGCCTGCCCGGCGGGCGCGGCATGGGCGAGCCCTTGCGGCTGATGATCGACCTGCCCAACGATGCCGCGGTGATCGATCTCTTTCCCTGGCGCGAGGGCGAGCGTTACCTGGTCGCCTCGAAGGCCGGGGACGGGTTCATCGTCGCCGCGACCGACATCCTGGCGCAGACCCGCGCCGGCAAGCAGGTGCTGAACGGCGCGGCGGCGCTGTGCCGGCGCGTGACCGGCGACCACGTGGCGGTGGTCGGCCAGAACCGCAAGCTCTTGGTCTTCCCGCTGTCGGAACTGCCGGAAATGGCGCGCGGCAAGGGCGTGCGGCTGCAGAAATACAAGGATGGCGGCCTGTCCGATGCGATCTGCATCACCCTGGCCGAGGGGCTGCGCTGGCAGGAAACCGGCGGCCGGACGCGCAGCGAACCCGACCTTGCCGCTTGGCTCGGCAAGCGGGCGGGCGCAGGCTACATGGCGCCGCGCGGCTTTCCGCGCGACAACAGGTTCAACTGAGAAAGGGCGGGTCTGGTCCCGCCCTTTTCGCTAGCTGTTCACGCTCGGCGCGGGGGCCGGGCTTTCGGTCGGCGTGGTCGCCGCCGTTTGGTCGCTGGAGACCTTCTTGTGGCCGGGGCAGTCTGCAAGCGCGGGAATGGCGACCATCGAGAAAGCCAGCGCGAGGGCGACGGTCTTGCTGATCATCATCGGCTCCTTCGTGCGGTTCAGGCATGCCGGACAGGCCAGGGCACGGGCCCGGCATGCCCCAGCCTGACATGCGCGGGCGATTCGATCAATTCCGCCGCCTATTCCTCACGAACCTGTTTGCGGCCGGTAATCATCGGCCGCACCAGATCCTCGCGTTTCCAGTAGCGATAGAACAGGATCACCGCGACATGCAGCAGCACCAGGACCAGAACCAGATTGGCGCCCAGGTTGTGCCAGCCCACCGCCTTGGAGCGCGTCGTGCCGCTGACATAGGAGGCCAGCGGGCCGACATTGATATAGTCGTCGGGATCCGAGATCAGCCCGCTGCTGACCTGCGCCGCCAGCACCGCCAGCATGGCGAGCACCGACAGCGCGCCCAGCGGGTTGTGGCCGGGCCAATAGCTGGGCTCGCGCAGCAGCAGGCCGCGCATATAGCCGGCGATGGCCCCCGGTCCCCGGATGAAATGCGAGAACCGCGCCGGGGCCGGACCGACGAAGCCCCAGACCAGGCGAAAGACCAGCAGGCCCGCCACGACATAGCCGCACCAGAAATGCAGCGTCATCTTGGCCGGGCCGAACTGGCCCAGGCACCAGGCCGCGATGACGAAAAAGGCCAGCAGCCAATGGAACCCGCGCAGCAGCGGATCCCATAGCCGGACCTCGCGCACCGGGCCTTTCATCAGCTCTTTTCGCGGTAATTGTCGTGACAGGCCTTGCAGGCGCCGCCCAGTTTCTGCACCACGGCACCGACCTCTCCGGCGCCGCCCTTGACCGCATCCGAGGCGCCGGTCGCCGCCTCGCCCAGCCCGGCGAATTTCGTGCGGAAATCCTCGGGATTGGACCAGATGTCGGGCTTGGCCGCGCTGTCCTGGGCCTCGGCCGAACTGCTGCCCTCGACGAACAGGCTGGGCAGGTCGTATTGTGTCAGCGCCTCGATATTGGCGGCGGCGCGGCTGGCCGCGGCCTCGTCATAGGCTAGCTCGCCCTTGGCCATGCCCGAAAGCGTGCCCATGTTGATGGCCAGCATCTGATAGAAGCCGTGCCGGGCCTCGATGGCTTGCGTGACCGGATCGTCCTGGGCCAGGCTGGCCAGCGGAACCGCAGCAAGGGCGGCGGCAGTGAGAATCAGGCGCATGTCGTCGTTCCTTTCTTGTGGCATAGGGCTGCAATCGGGTTCGCGCCGCGTCAGAGTTGCACAGCCTGCTGCGCCTGCCAACGCATGCGCCGATGCCATTTTCGTGAAAACCCATGGCCGGGCGGGGTTTACCGTTCGCCGAACCGTGGTTTTTTCACCGCCGGCCCGCCGCGATGGTCAGGATTTGGGCAAAGCCGCTCCTATCCCGGTTGCGCAGTGCTGCGGGGCTTGCGCCCGGCCGCGCCGTGGGTGCAATCTGAACTGGACGGGGCAGTATCCCGTTACCCCGCGCCGCACGGGGTGCTTCATGAGCGACCGCCGTCCATGCCGCGTCTCCTCCCTCCGCGTGGGCATGGGCGGCGGCTTTTCAGCCTGCCGGGATGCGCAGCTTCAGGCAAAGGCGCAGCCGGCCGCAGGGCCGGGCGTCCGTGATCCAGCCATCCGCCGCCGCCAGATAGGCGCGGATCGTGGCCGCGATGTCGCCGGCATCCGCGGGGCGCAGGCCGTGGAACAGATAGGCGCCGCGCCCCGGCGCCTGCAGGGCCATCAGCACCGGCCGGGCGTCGCGGGCGTGCAGGGCGGCGCGGCGCAGGGCGATGTCCGGGCCAAGCCTGCGCAGCGTGTCGGCCAGGGCATCGGCCAGCGCGTCGGCCTCGGGGCCCGGCGGCAGGGTCAGCGTGACCGGCATCGGTCCAGCAGATAGATGTCCATGATCCAGCCATGCTCGGCCCGTGCCCGCGCGCGGGTCTCCAGGATGCGCCCGGCGACCTCGGGCAGCGGTCCGCGGATCAGGATCTGCTCGCGCATGCCCAGGAAGGCACCCCACCAGATATGCAGCCCCTGGGCGTCCAGGTTTTGGAACGAGCATTCGCCGTCCAGCATGACCACCAGCCGGTCCACCGTCTCGGGCCAGCCATGGTCGCGGATCTGCCGGCCGGTGGTGATCAGCACCGGCGCCGCTACCGCGTTCAGCGGTATGGCATGGGCGGCGCAAAGCGCCTGGATGGCGGTGATGCCGGGGATCACCCGCAGGTTCAGCGGCAGGCGCCGCGCCACCCGTTCCGCGATGCGCAGCGTGCTGTCGTAAAGCGAGGGGTCGCCCCAGACCAGCAGCGCCGGGCGGATGGCGCCATGGGCGCGGATCACCTGTTCCCAGCGGGCGGCGATGGCGTCGTGCCAGGCCTCGACGCCCTGGCGGTAGCCGTCCGAGACGTCGCGCGTGGGCATGTCGAACACCGCCAGCGGCGGCGGGCTGGCCAGAACCTGCCGGCAAAGCGCGCGGCGCAGCTCGGCCAGGTCGGCCTTGTCCCCGCCCTTCGAGGGGATCAGGATCAGGTCGGCATCGGCCATGGCGGCGATGGCCTCGCGCGTCAGGTGGCCGGGGCTGCCGGTGCCGATGCCGATCAGCGCAAGCTCGATCATGGCGCCGCTCCGATCAGGTGGAAGAAGCTGCCGGTGGCCTGGCCGCGGCACGAGCCGGTCTCGGGTACCGCATCGCCATTGGCGTCGGTGACGCAGGCCAGCGGTTCGTCGGGCTGGGCCAGGATGGTGGCATAGTGGAACTCGTGCCCGGCCAGCGGCTGGCGATAAAGCCCGGTCAGGGGCTCGGCCCGGCGATAGCCCAGGTGCATCCGGCGCTGCGCGTAGCTGGTCTCCAGCCCCAGCAGCCCGGCCATCTGATGCCGTGTGCCCTGGGCATCGACCAGCCCGGCGCCCATGGCCATGTAGCCGCCGCATTCGCCATGCACCGGCCGCGTTTCCGCAAAGCGCCGCAGCCCGTCGTGGAAGCGGCCGGCCGCGGCCAGCCGGCCCGCATGCAGTTCGGGATAGCCGCCGGGCAGCCAGCAGGCCCCGGCGCTGTTGTCCGGCGCCTGATCGGCCAGCGGCGAAAACGGCAGGAGCGTGGCCCCCGCCGCCCGCCAGCCGGCAATGAGATGCGGATAGACGAAGGAAAAGGCGTCATCCTGCGCCAGCGCGATGCGCTCGGCCGGCGGCGGCAGCGGGCGAAAGGGTTCCGCCGCGATCCCGCCCGCGGCGGCAGCGACGATGGCGTCAAGGTCCAGGTGCCGCGCCGCCGCCTCGCCCGCCGCCGTCAGCAGCGCCTCCAGCGCGGCGTGCTCCTGTGCCTGGACCAGGCCCAGGTGCCGCTCGGGCAGTTCGATCCCGGCCTCGCGCGGCAGCACGCCCAGCACCGGGATCGAAAGCTGGTCCAGCGCGTGCCGCATCAAGGCTTCGTGGCGGGGCGAGGCGACGCGGTTCAGCACCACCCCTGCCAGATGCACGTCGCGGCGCATCTCGCGGAATCCCAGCGCCACGGCACCGGCGGATTGCGCCTGGCCCTTGCAATCCATGACCAGCAGCACCGGCCAGCCGGTCAGCGCGGCGATATCGGCGCTGGCGCCGTTGCCGCAGCCGCCGGCGCGCGCCACGCCGTCGAACAGCCCCATCGAGCCCTCGGCCAGCGCGATATCGGCGTCCGCGGCCGTGCCGATCAGATGCGCGATCTGCGCCCGGTCCATGGCCCAGCTGTCGAGGTTATGGGATTCGCGTCCCGCCGCGGCGCGGTGAAAGGCGGGGTCGATATAGTCCGGCCCGCTCTTGAAGGGCTGCACCACCAGACCGCGCGCCCGCAAGGCCGCGATCAGCCCCAGCGTGACCGTGGTCTTGCCGCTGCCCGAGGCGGGGGCGCTGATGACCAGCCCCTTCATTCGGGAAACCGCGGTGCGGTGCCCACGGGGCGGAAGCGGCGGTCGTAATCGCCGGCATAGAGGCGGCTTTCGTCGAAGCCCTCGGCCGCCAGTGCTGGGCCGACCAGGATCAGCGCCGTGCGCTCGCCTGCGCCGATGCCGGGGTCCAGCGTGGCCAGCGTGGCGCGGATGATGCGCTGGTCGGGCCAGCTGGCGCGGAACACCACCGCGACCGGGCAATCCTCGCCGTAATGCGGCACCAGCTCCGCCTGCACGCGGTCCAGCACATGCACCGACAGGTGGATGGCCAGCGTGGCGCCGGTGGCGGCGAAATTGGCCAAGGTCTCGCCCTCGGGCATCGAGGAGGCGCGGCCCGAGGTCCGGGTCAGCACCACCGATTGCGCGATGCCCGGCAGGGTCAGCTCCGCCCCCAGCGCCGCGGCGGCGGCGGCAAAGGACGGCACGCCCGGCGTCACGTCATAGGGGATGCCGAGGTGGCGCAGCCGCCGCAACTGCTC
Organism: Paracoccus sp. P2; assembly: GCF_046335115.1. Lineage (NCBI taxonomy): Bacteria > Pseudomonadati > Pseudomonadota > Alphaproteobacteria > Rhodobacterales > Paracoccaceae > Paracoccus > Paracoccus sp. P2. The sequence continues at coordinate 8,975 of NZ_JBGOSN010000005.1, forward strand.
GCCCATGGCCGACCAGACCGACAGGTCGCCCGAATGCAGCCGCGCCACGTCCTGGCCGGCCTGATGCGCGGCGGCGATCTCGGCGATGATCTGGTCGAGGTCCATCGGCGCGGTGTTCACGATCCGCGCGCCGGGCGGGCAATGGCTCAGCAGCGCCTGGGGCACCAGCGAACCGGCATAAAGGCAGACCGGCGAGGCGGCGATCAGGTCGCGGCCGCGCAGGGTGATCAGGTCGGCCGCACCGGGGCCGGCGCCGATGAAATGGACGGTCATGCGGGGTCTCCTTCTGCGATGGCGGCGGTGGCCATGCCGTCTTGCGAGATGACGCGCGGCGCGGTGATGCGCGCGCCGGGGCCGAGGGCGGCCAAGGCGGCGGCCTCGGCCAGCGAGCCGGTGCCGTGGCGCGCCAGGATGCGCGGCGATCGGGTGGGGGTGGCGATGCCGGCGACCTCGACGGCGATCAGCGGCAGGCCGGTCCGGGCGGCCAGCGCCCGCATCACCGGCGCATCCGCCTTGGCCGGGCTGGTCGCCAGCGCATCCGCCGAACCGGCGCGGGCCAGCGCGTCGGCCAGCGAGGCGAGGCTTGCCGCCCGGCGAAAGCCGATGCCCGCGACCCTCATGGCCAGCTCCATTGCGTGACGCTGCGCGCCGGGGTCCAGCCGCGCATCCGGCCCAGCGGCGCGGCCTCCTCCAGCGCGATGCGGGTCAGGCTGCCGCCGCGCGCGGCGTGGAGCGCGATCAGCAGCGCCTCGGTCTCCAGCGTCACCGCGTTCACCGCCAGCCGGGCCGGGGGCAGGGCGTCGATCAGCGTGGCCGAAGCGCCGCCGCCGATGAAGATTGCGTCGGGCGGCGGCAGGCCGGCCAGCGCCTCGGGTGCGGTGCCATGGATGGCGCGCATCCGGCCGGCCAGCCCGAACGCCTCGATATTCGCGGCGATATTGGCGATGCGGTCGGCGCGGGGCTCGATGGTCACGGCATGGCCGCCGTTCAGGCACCATTCGACGCTGACCGAGCCCGAGCCGCCGCCGATGTCCCACAGCATCTCGCTCCCCCGCGGCCCCAGCGCCGCCAGCGTCATCGCCCGGATGGCGCGGCGGGTGATCTGGCCGTCATGGGCGAAGCTGTCGTCGGGCAGGCCGAAGCCGCGCGGCAGGCCCGCGCCCGGTGGCAGGTCCGCGCCATCCAGCGCCACCGCCACCGGGGCTGCGCAGCCCAGCGCGAAGCCCTGTGCCCGCGCGGCGCGGATGCGCTCGCGCGGGCCGCCAAGCGCCTCCAGCACCACCATGCGGGTCGCGCCCAGTCCCTGCGCCACCAGCCACTCCGCCAGGGCGGCCGGGGCGCCGCCGTCGCGCAAGAGGCAGATCGCCCGCGCGCCGCGCGCCATCACCGGGCGCAGCCGGGCAAGGGGCGCGGCATGCAGGCCCAGGCAGGCGATCTCCTCCAGCCGCCAGCCCAGCCTTGCGGCGGCCAGCGAAAACGTGCCGGGCGCGGGAAAGGCCCGCCATTCGCCCGCTTGCAGAACGGCGGCGATGCTGCCGCCGGCGCCGTGCCAGAACGGATCGCCCGAGACCAGCGCCGCCACCGCCCGCCCGCGCAGGGCCAGCAGCGGCTCCAGGCCGAAGGGCACCGGCCATTCCCGGCCCCGCGGCCCCGCGATGCCCGCTAGTTCCAGGTGCCGGGGAGCGCCGAAGACGATTTCCGCCCGATCCAGCGCATCGCGGCTTGCAGGCGGTAGACCGGCCGGTCCATCTTCGCCGATACCGATGATGGAAAGCCAGGGATCAGGCATGATGCGCATCCTTTTGCTGGGCGGCACCACCGAGGCGGGGGCCATGGCCCATGCGCTGGCCGAGGCCGGGATGGACGCGGTCTATTCCTATGCCGGCCGCACCAGGAAGCCGGTGGTGCAGCCCTTGCCCACGCGCATCGGCGGCTTCGGCGGCCCCGAAGGGCTGGCCGACTACCTGCGGGCCGAGCGAATCAGCCATGTCATCGACGCCACCCACCCCTTTGCCGAGGGCATGAGCCGCAATGCCGTCGCCGCCTGCTGCGCCACCGGCACGGCGCTGATCGCGCTGGAGCGGCCGCCATGGGCCGCAGAGCCGGGCGATCGCTGGACCCGCGTCGCCGATTACCAGGCGGCTGCCCGCGCGCTGCCGGGCGACGGTTCTGCGGTGTTCCTGGCCATCGGCCGGCAGAACCTGCAACCTTTCGTGGGGCTGAACCATGTCTGGATGCTGCGTTTCGCCGAGGTGGCGGCGCATCCCCTGCGCGATGCCACGCTGATCGTCTCGCGCGGGCCCTTCACCGTCGCGGGCGACATGGCGCTGATGCGGCGCCACGCCATCGCCCATGTCGTCGCCAAGAATGCCGGGGGCCAGGCAGCCCAGGCCAAGCTGGCTGCCGCACGCGCGCTGGGCCTGCCGGTGGTGATGATCGACCGGCCCGTGCTGCCACTGCGCCGCGTCGTCGCCACGCCGGCCGAGGTCATGGCTTGGCTTCATGGCGCGGATCGCGGGGTATAGACCCATTTGCCCACCCGCCGCGTGGCGCTGTTGCCCAGGATGATGACGCTGCGCATGTCGGCCATCTCGGGCCGCGCATCGGCCAGGGTGACGGTGCGGATCGCCTCGTCCGGGGTCGAGACGGCGCGGGCGAAGGAGATCAGCCGGTCGGGGCCGCAGCATTCGCGCAGGATCTGCAGGGCGCGGGCGAAACCCTCGGGCCGGGATTTCGAGCGCGGGTTGTAGAAGGCCATGGCGAAATCCGCCTCGGCCGCCAGGCGCAGGCGCTTTTCGATCAGCGGCCAGGGTTTCAGATTGTCCGACAGGTTGATGGCGCAGAAATCATGCCCCAGCGGCGCGCCGATCCGGGCGGCGGCGGCCAGCATGGCGGTGATGCCGGGCAGGATGCGGATATCGGGGGCCTCGCCACGCCCCTCCAGCGCCTCGAACAGCGCCGAGGCCATGGCGAAGACCCCCGGATCGCCCGAGGAGACCACCACGACCCGCTTGCCGTCCGCCGCCAGGTCCAGCGCGAGGCGGGCGCGGTCCAGCTCGACCCGGTTGTCCGAGGGGTGCAGCGCCAGCCCGTCGCGCGGGGCGACGCGGGCGACATAGGGGATGTAGCCCACGACATCGGTGGCCTCGGCCAGCGCCGCCCGGACCTCGGGCGTGACCAGCGCATCCGCGCCCGGCCCGAGGCCAGCCACCGCGACCCAGCCCGTCATTCGGCGGCATCCGCGGCGGAATCGGACAGCGGCCGGCGGCCGTTGCCATGCACCAGCACGGTGGCGAAATAGGGGCAGGCCTCCAGGTCGGCCTGCGCCAGGGGGGTCACGCGCTGGCTGGGCATGGTGCCGCGCTCGACCAGCCAGGCGTCGGCCATGCGCCCGGCCGAGGCCAGCGCGCGGGCGATCTTGGGCAGGTTGCGGCCGGTCTTCATCACCACCACCGCGTCGGCGGCGCGCATGTGGCGGGCCAGCTCGGCCTCGGGCAGGGTGCCCATCAGCACGGTCATGGCGTCGTCGCCCCAGGTCATCGGCTGGCCGATGGCGTTCCAGCAGCCGGTCATGCCGGGAATGCCGGGGATGATCTCGACCGGGACGATGCCTTGCAGCCGCGCGTGCAGATGCATGAACGAGCCGTAGAACAGCGGGTCGCCCTCGCACAGCACCACCACGTCGCTGTCGGTGGCCAGCCGCGCCAGCCGCGCGGTCCAGTCGTCGTAGAAGGCCGAGAGCAGGCGATTGTATTCCGGGCTGTCGAAGGGGATCTCGGTCGTGACCGGATATTCCATCGCATGTTCGATCACGTCCTGGGCCAGCAGTTCGGCCACGATGCGGCGGGCCTGGCCGGCGCGGCCCTTCTTGCGGAAATAGGCGATCTGCCGCGCGCCGCGGATGGCCCGGTCGGCGCGGACCGAGATCAGGTCGGGATCGCCGGGGCCGAGCCCGGCGCAGATGATCTTTCCGGTTTGGGGGCCCATGGTCATTCCTTCCGGCTGGCCAGCGCGTTGACGGCGGCGACGGTGATGGCCGAGCCGCCCAGCCGCCCGCGCACCACCAGCGCCGGTGCGGGCAGGTCGTCGATCAGCGCCGCCTTGGATTCCGCCGCGCCGACAAAGCCCACCGGGCAGCCGATGATCGCGGCCGGGCGCGGGCAGGCCGGGTCGCGGAGCATGTTGAGCAGGTGGAACAGAGCCGTCGGCGCATTGCCGATGGCGACCACGGCGCCATCCAGGTCGTCGCGCCACAGCTCCAGCGCCGCGGCGCTGCGGGTATTGCCCATCTGCGCCGCAAGGTCCGGCACGCGCGGGTCGTTCAGCGTGCAGATGACCCGGTTCGCGGCGGGCAGGCGGGCGCGGGTGATGCCCTCGCTGACCATGCGCGCATCGCAGAGGATCGGCGCGCCGTCCTCCAGCGCCTGACGCGCCGCCGCGGCCATGCCGGCCGAGAAGACCACGTCGCGTTCCAGCCCCACCAGCCCGGCGGCATGGATCATGCGCACCACCACCGGCTCTTCCTCGGCGGAGAAGCGGGCGAGGTCGGCCTCGGCGCGGATGGTGGCGAATGACTGCGCGTAGATCCGGGCGCCGTCGGTTTCGTATTGGTGCAGCATCGGGGTTCCCTGGGATTTTCGCGGCTATCTCATGCAAGCGGGCATTGGGCAAGGTCAGAGCGGGATGCGGTCGGGCGCCAGCCCGCCTTGCGCGGCGGGATCGCGGGTACCGCCGCCCCGGATCAGGTCGAAGCGGTCGGGCGCGGTGGCGACCAGCGTGATCGCGGCCGGCCCCCGATGCGCGCAGCCCTTGGCGCAGCCGCTGACATGCAGGCTTTGGCCGGGTTCGAGCCGCGGGGCGAGGCTGCGGGCCAGGGCGCGGACATCGGCCAGCGCCTGCGGGCAGCCGGGCGCGCCGGTGCAGGCATGGATGCGCAGCAGCGGATCGTCGGGGTCGAGGATGGCGCCCCGGATCCGCGGGCGGGTGGCGCCCTCGATCAGGAGCGCGCGCCAGGGGGTCAGCCGCAGCGGGCCGATGGCGGCGGCGGCGGCCAGCTGCCGGGGCGTGACCTGGCCGAAGGCGAAGCCCAGCAGCCAGCCGTTCGGTGCCGGGCCGGGGCCGGGCGGATGGGCGCCGGCGGTTCCGGTGGCGCTGTCGCAGGGGTATTTGGAAAACGGAAAGGATGCCAGCGGGGTCGCGCCATGGGGCAGGGCGGGGCTGCGGCGCAGGTGGCCGCGCATCCGTCCGCGGCCGTCCTGAACGCCGCCTTGCATGAACCAATGCGCCAGGGCGATGGCGCGGGTGGCGGCCTGGGCGGTGTTATCGGCCTTGAGCGCCCAATCGCCGCCGTCCGGCACGATCAGCCATCCCGGACCCTGCGGGCGCAGCCTGATGTCCGCGGGCGTGTCGGTCAGCACCGGCGGGTCGGCATCGACGGCAAAGCCGAACTTGCCGGGCACCTGCGGCGCATCGGGCGCGGTCATCGCCTGGGCGATGGCCTCGGCCAGTTGCCAGGCCGGGCCGCCCACCGGGGCGAAGGGCGACAGGATCACGTTGCGCCGCGCTTCGGATTCCGGGTCGTCGTCGATCAGGCCGATGCCGGCCAGGGCGGCGACGGTCGCGGCATGGCCGGAAGGGTCCAGTCCGCGCAATTGCAGGTTGGCGCGGCTGGTCAGGTCCATCAGCCCGTTGCCGTGCCGCGCCGATAGTGCCGCGATCAGCCGTGCCTGGCCCGGTTCCAGCCGACCGTTCCGTGCCCGGATGCGCAGGACCAGCCCGTCGCCCGATTGCATCGGCCGCAGGGCGCCGGGGCACCAGCCCTTGACCGTGAAGCTCATGGCGCCAGCTCCGCCAGCACCGAGTTGCGGCGGCTGACCCAGAGGCCCGATTCGAGCAGCCGCGCAAACAGCGCGCGCATGGCGGCGAGCGCGGCGGGGTTTTCGCGTTCCATGAAGGCCACGACCTCGGGCCGGCCCAGCGTCGCGTCGTGATAGAGGTCGAAGAGATGGCTGGGCACCACGCCGGCCAGATTGGCGAAGGCGGCCATGTGATCGAGCGTCGCCGCGATCTCGGCCGCGCCGCGAAAGCCGTGCCGCATCATGCCGTCGGCCCAGGCCGGGTTGGCGGCGCGGGCGCGGGTGACGCGGGCGATTTCCTCGGTCAGGGTCCGGGCGCGGGGCTGGCCGGGGCGGGTGGCGTCGAGGTGGTAGAGCGCGGGCGCCGGTGCGCCGATCCGGGCCATGGCGGCGGCGAAGCCCGCCTCATGCGCGGCATAGTCGCCGGCCAGAAGCAGGTCGGATTCCGGCAGATCCTGCGCGTGGACGAAGGCATCGGCCTGGGCCAGGCGGTCGCGGATCGCCTGCGGCTGGTGGGTGATCCGGCCATCGGCGCCGATGGCGTGGGAGGCGGCGGCCAGCCATGCCTCGCCCGCCGCCTGCCGGGCCTGATCGGTGAAGCTTTCGGCCAGGTTGGCGAGGCCGAGGCCGTAGAGCCCCGGTTTCGGGCCGAAGACGCGGGGGGCGCGGCTGCAGTAGGGATTGTCCGCCGGGGCTTCGTCGCGGGTGGAGAGCGCCTCGGCCCCGATCTCGAAAAGCTGCGCGAGGCCGGGGAAGATGTCGCGGAACAGGCCCGAGACCCGCAGCGTCACGTCGATGCGCGGCCGGCCGAGTTCGGCCAGCGGCAGGATCTCGATGCCCGCGACCCGCCCCGAGGCGCCGTCCCAGCGCGGGCTGAGGCCGGCGAGATGCAGCGCCATGGCAAATTCCTCGCCCGCCGTGCGCATGGTGGCGCTGCCCCACAGGTCGACGACCAGCCCCTTGGGCCAGTCGCCATGGTCCTGCAGGTGGCGGCGCAGCAGCTCCTCGGCCAGCTTCACCCCTTGCGCATGGGCATTGCGCGAGGGCACGGCGCGCGGATCGACGGCGAAGAGGTTGCGCCCGGTCGGCAGCACGTCCAGCCGTCCCCGCGCCGGCGAGCCGGAGGGGCCGGGCGCCACGCGATGGCCCGAGAGCGCCCGGGCCAGCCCCTCGGTTTCGCCAGGGGCGGTGCCATAGATGTGCAGCCCGTCGCCGAACCGGCTGTCCTTGAGATCGCAGAGGAAGCGGTCGATCAGCGGGATCGCCTCGGCGGCCGCGGCATCGGGAGGCAGGCCCAGGTCGGATTCCACCCCTGCCGCGCGGGCCTCGTCGCGGATGGCCGCGATCAGCCGGTCGCGGCGGCGCGGGTCCAGCCCGTCGGCGGTGGAATATTCGTCCAGCAGCCGCTCCAGATGCGCCAGGTTCTCGGGGATGGCGGAGTCGACCAGCGGCGGCGGCATATGGCCCAGCGTCACCGCGGACAGCCGGCGCTTGGCCTGCGCGGCCTCGCCCGGATCGTTGACGATGAAGGGATAGACCACGGGCAGGTCGGCCAGCAGCGCCTCGGGCCAGCATTCATCGGACAGCGCCACGGATTTCCCCGGCAGCCATTCCAGCGTGCCATGCGCGCCCATGTGGATCAGCACCTCCGCCTGCGTCCGCAACCAGAGGTAGAAGGCAACGTAGTCGTGGCGCGGGGTGCGCGTCAGGTCGTGGTAATCGTCGGCGCGGGTCTTCACCTCGCCGCGCTCGGGCTGCAGGGCGATCAGGTCTGCGCCGTGGCGGAGGGCGGCGAAACGGAAGCCCTGGGCCGGCGGCTCGCCCCATGCCGCCTGCAGGTCGTCCTGCAGGCGTCGGGGCAGGCGGGCCAGCGCCTGCCGGTAGTCCGAAAGCGGCCAATGGATGCGCTCGGCCATCAGCCGGTGGCCGAGGTCGTCATGCGGGATGCCAAGGATCGTGCCGCATGATGCCAGCGCGTCTAACCCCACGGCATGGGCAAGCTGATGCGCCTTGCCGGGATAGGTGGAGAGCACCACCGCCCGGCGTGTCGCCTGCCGCAGCCGGTGCCAGGCCGTGACCCGCGCCACCGCAGCCTCGATGCGGTCCGTGTCCGGGGCGTGGATCACGCGGGCGAATTGCAGGTCGGGGTCGCGCTCTTGCGGTTGCTTGAAGCTGATCGCGCCCAGGAAGATGCGGCCATCGACCTCGGGCAGCACGACATGCATGGCCAGATCGGCGGCGGACAGGCCGCGCTCCTCGGCTGCCCAGAGCGCGCGGGGGGCGGTGGACAGCGCCACCTGGAAGACCGGGCAATCCGCACCGTCGAAGGGCGTGGCGCCGGCATCGTCGCGGGCGGAAAAGGCGGTCAGGTTCACCACCGCGATAAGGCCGGGCAGGTGCGGCGCCAGCCACTCGGCAAAGCCCGGCGCCTTGAGCGAGGGCGCAAAGACCCCGGTCGCCGCCAGCCCCGCCGCGCGCAGGGCGCGGATCATCGCATCCACCGGCGCAAGGTCGGCGGCGGTCAGGTAGCTGCGATAGAAGCTGACCAGCAGGCCGGGCTCGGGGCGGTCGATCACGCCGCGGTCGGGGTCGTAGAAGCCGAAATCCGGGATCGCGGCCTCGCCACGGACCGGGGCGGCGGGCAGTCCTGCCGCCTGCGCCAGTTCCGCCAGTGCCATCTGCGCCGCGACCGCGCCGCCCTGGTCGCAGAGCGCCGAAAGCCGGCGCAGCAGCGGCACCGGCAGGGTCGAGAAACGGTCCAGCGTGGGATCAGGGCGCCCGTCCGCCGGCAGGAAGGCCAGCGCGATGCCGCAGCGATGGGCGAGGTCTTGAAGGCTGGCCACGCCATAGGGCCAATAGGGCTCGCCGCCGATCAGCCGGACCAGCACGGCGCGGGCGCCCGAAAGCGTCGCCTCGACATATTGATCGACCGAGACCGGGTGCCGCAGCGCCGCGAGGTTGCACAGCCGCAGCGTGGGCAGGCCGCCGGCCGCCCGGTGCCAGCCCGCCGCGAAAGCGCCGAGGTCGCTGTCGGAATAGGACAGCACCACCAGGTCGGCGGGGCTTTGGCCGGGGTCGGTCGGGACCTCGGTTTCCTCAAGCCCACGGCTTTCGCGGAAGACGACGTGCATGGCTTACGCGGCCAGGACCGCCCGGATCGCGGCCTCGTCGATATCGTCATGCTCGGCGATGACGACAAGGCGCGAGGCGCGGGGCCCGTCGCCCCAGGGCCGGTCGTATTGGTGCCGCACCCGTTCGCCCACGGCCTGGACCAGCAGGCGCATGGGCTTGCCGGCGACGGCGACATGGCCCTTGACGCGCAGGATGTTCTGCTCGCGCGCCAGCCGCTCGATGCGGGTGGCAAGCTCGCCGGGGTCGGCGATCTCGGCCAGCTCGATCACCACCGAGTCGAAATCGTCATGTTCGTGGTCGTCGGCGCCGTCGTGATGGCTGGGGCGGGCGGCAAGGTCGTCCTCGGCCGCCGCGCCCAGCCCAAGGATCACCCGCGGGTCGATCACCCCATCGGTCAACGGCAGGATCGGCAGCTTGCGCGGCGCCTCGGCCTCGATCACCGCGCGGGCGGCGGCCAGCCCGTCCTCGCCGGCCAGGTCGGCCTTGGACAGCAGCACGATGTCGGCGCAGGCGATCTGGTCCTCGAACACCTCGGACAGGGGCGTTTCGTGGTCGAGGCTGTCGTCGGCGGCGCGCTGCGCCTCGACGGCGGCCTCGTCCGGGGCGAAGCGGCCGGCAGCGACGGCTTCGGCATCGGCCAGCGCGATCACCCCGTCCACGGTGATGCGCGAGCGGATGGCGGGCCAGTCGAAGGCTTTCAGCAAGGGCTTGGGCAGGGCAAGGCCCGAGGTCTCGATCAGGATGTGGTCGGGTTTCACCGGCATCGCCATCAGCCGCTCCAGCGTCGGGATGAAATCGTCGGCCACCGTGCAGCAGATGCAGCCGTTCGACAGCTCCATGATGTTCTCGGCCGGGCAGTTCTCGTCGGCGCAGGATTTCAGGATCTCGCCGTCGACGCCCATGGTGCCGAATTCGTTGACCAGCACCGCCAGCCGCTTGCCCTGCGGGTTCAGCATCAGGTGGCGGATCAGCGTGGTCTTGCCGGCGCCGAGAAAGCCGGTGATGACGGTCACGGGGGTCTTGGTCAGGTCGCTCATTTCTTATCCGATCGGGGGAATGCGCGCGAGGCTGCGCTTGCGGAAAATCGTGACGCGCTCGCGCCAGGGCACGATGCCGTCGGGGGCCTGGGCATAGGCGGCGGCGCCTAGCAGGATCTCGGGGGCGTCCTCGGCCGACATGCGGCCATAGACATAGGTCCAGCGGCCCGGCGCCGACAGCGCGATGGCGGCGCCGCTGGCGCAGGCGGACAGGCATTCGACCGGGACGATGCGCACGCCATCCGGTGCGCCTTCGGCTGCCAGCGCGTCATGCAGCCGCGCGCCGGGCACCGGCTCGCCCTCAAGCACCGGCTGGCCGGCGCGGCAGGTGATGCAGACATGCAGCGTGACTGTCATGCGCCCTTCATCCCTCAAGGCGGCACGAGGCAGGGGACCAGCGCCCAAGCCCCAGCGGGAACACCCCGTCCGCCGGTCAATCCTTCGCGCGCTGGCAGGTCTCCCGGCTTGCGGATTCGGGCTTTGGCCCACGGCCGCCCCGCCTTCCCGGCTTTCGCCAGTGGCCATGGGGCGACCTTTCCGGTCACGGTCGCGGGGGCGGCTGCTTCCAGGCGGTTGCCTGTCGCATTCCCTCTTCGCCTGTCGTAGGACAGGAACCAGCGCCCCCTGTCTGTGCGCGCCCGGTCCCGACTTGTCAAGCGAAGGAGTGCCCGATGCAGACCGACGACAACGCCCGCCATGCCGAGAAGATGGCGAAGATCAAGGCTGCCCGCGACCGGATGATGGCCGAGAAGCAGGGCGAGAAGGGCCTGGTCATCGTCCATACCGGCAAGGGCAAGGGCAAGTCCTCGTCCGGCTTTGGCATGATCCTGCGCTGCATCGCCCATGGCATGCCCTGCGCGGTGGTGCAGTTCATCAAGGGCGCCTGGGACACGGGCGAGCGGCGGCTGCTGACCGCGCATTTCGCCGGTCTGTGCCAGTTTCACGCCATGGGCGAGGGCTTCACCTGGGAGACGCAGGACAAGGCGCGCGACATCGCCGCCGCCCGCGCCGGTTGGGAAAAGGCCAAGGAACTGATCCGCGATCCGCAGATCCGCATGGTCCTGCTGGACGAGATCAACATCGCCCTGCGCTATGACTACCTGGACCTGGACGAGGTGCTGGACTTCCTGCGCAGCGAAAAGCCGCCGATGACCCATGTCGTGCTGACCGGGCGCAATGCCAAGCCGGAACTTGTCGCGCTGGCCGATCTTGTGACCGAGATGGAGCAGGTCAAGCACCCCTTCCGCGACGGCATCAAGGCCCAGCCTGGGGTGGAGTTCTAGCCCGTTTCCTGTCATCTGCCGCTGGTGCAGAACGAGTGATTTTTCGAAAGGATGTTCGAACATGTTTGCGAGACAAGGCCTTGTGGCACTGCTGGCGATCTGCCCCGTCTCGGCGGCCTGGGCGGTGCCCGCCACCGATGAGGGGGCCCAAAGGCTGCGCGGCGTTTTCCAGACCTATTTCGGCGGCACCGAGGGCGTGGTCGCCGTCACCCCGCAGGGCGAAAGCTATGAGCTGCGCATCGATCCGGCGCCGCTTCTGGCGCAGGTTCCGGCCGATCAGGCCCAGGTCAGCGTCTCGGCCCTGACCTATCGGCTGACCGACAATGGCGACGGCAGCTGGGGCGTCAGCGAGGACCAGGTGCTGAGCTGGTCGGTGGTGGTGCCGAAGATGTTCGAGCAGAAGGGCTCGACCAGGGTCGAATCGACCGGCATCTGGGACGAATCGCTGATGAGCTTTCGCGAACAGAAGGCGGTGATGACGGATTACGTCATCGAATCGGTGCAATATGCGCCGCCGCTGCCTGCTGCCGAAACCGCGCCCGACCAGCCCTCGGCCGAGCCGCAGGTGGTTTCGCGCGATCACCAGCGCACGGCGCGAATGGAATGGTCGGTGAACGGCGCGCCCGGCAAGGCCGGCGGCGTCGATCAGGCCATGAGCTTCACCGCCGAGGGGCTGGAGCAGTCGCAGGAGATCCTGATGGGTCCGGGCGGCCAGCCGATGACCTTCCAGATCACCGCGCCGGGCTACGAGGGCAGCGGCCAGATCACCGGCATGCGCAGCGAAGGCGTGCTGTCCCTGCTTTCCTGGTTCGTCGCCCATCCGTCCGAGGAACTGATCAAGGGCGCGCAGGACGGGCTGCGCGACAAGCTGGCCGCGGCCATGCCGCTATGGGAAGACCTGTCGATGGATGCGGTGCTGCACGACCTGAAGATCGGCTCTCCGCTGGGCGAGTTCGGCCTTGCCTCGACCAAGGTGGCGATCGGCCTGTCCGGTGCCACCGCCGACGGCCGGCTGCACGAACGGGTGGCGCTGTCGGGCCTGACCGTGCCCGAAGGCGTGCTGCCGCCCTGGGCCGTGCCGATCCTGCCGCAAGAGATGACGCTGGACTTCACCGCTTCGGGCTTCGATCTGGCGGCACCGGCGAAGATGCTGATCGAGGGGTTCGACCTGGCCGCCGACGAGCCTTTTGCCCGGCTGGTACCCGAACAGTTGCAGGCGGCGCTGCTGCCCAGGGGCACGGCCGACCTGACGCTTGCGCCCTCGCAGATCAAGGGCGACGGCTACCGGATCGACTATCGCGCCGATATCGCGGCGGGTCCGGGGGCTGCGCCCACCGGCGCGGTGCTGATCTCGGCCATGGGGCTCGACAAGGTCGAGGCGGCGCTGGCCGCCGCCCCGCAGGAAGAGGCCGGCCAGCCGCTGATGATGCTGCGCATGGCCCGCGCCATGGCCAAGCCCGGCGCGAGCGGCGAGCATCTCTGGGACATCCAGATGCCCGAGGGCGGCGGGCCCTTTACCGTCAACGGCCAGCCCATGGGCCCGGCCACCTCGCAGCCCTGAACCAGGCGGCCCCGCCGGATGCGGTGGGGCCTTTCAGCGCCGCTGCCAGCCGGGGGCGGTGTTTTCCTGCCAGCCGGTGCGGTGCAGCAGCGGCGTGTCGTCGGTGAACTCGGGCCAGCCCAGGCAGAGCAGCGCCGAGAACTCCCAGCTTTCGGGCACCGCGAGCAGCGGGCCGATCCGCGCCGGATCGAGGATCGAGACCATGCCAAGCCCCAGGTTGCGCACCCGTGCCGCCAGCCACAGCGCATGGATCGCCATGGCCGTCGATTGCCGCAGGGTCTGCGGCATGGTGGCGCGGCCAAGACCGTGGCCCTCGGAGGGGTCGATCTCGGTAAAGACGGCCAGCCAGACCGGGGCGCGGTCCAGCCCGGCCAGCTTCAGCGCATCGTATGCCTGCCGCTGCCGGCCCTGGTAGCGGGTGGCGGCCTGGGCATTGCAGCGCAGGAAATCGGCGCGGATCGCGGCGCGCAGATCGGGGCTTTCGACGCGGATCACCCGCCAGGGCCGGGCATTGCCGACCGAGGGCGACAGTTCCATCGCCGCGCGCAATTCCTCCAGCAGCGGTTCGGGGACCGGGGCGTCGCGGAAATGCCGCACGTCGCGGCGCCAGCGCAGGATGCGCTGCAAGGCGGCCTTGTCCTCGGCGCCGAACTCCATCACGGCGCCGCGCAGATCGCGCTGTCGGGCAGGCCCGCGGCCCCGGCGCGGATGCCCACCGGCCGGTCGGGCACGGTCAGCTCGACGGCAAGCGGCCAGCCGGAGACGGTCAGCGGGCGGTGGTCGTTCGAGTTCAGCTCGACCCGCAGCCGGTCTCCGGGCCCCAGCGCGTCGAGGTGATGGGCCGGGCCGTAGAGCCGGGCGATCTTGGCGCCGTTGAGGTAAAGATGCGCATGGCCCTCGCCCCGGCGGTCGGCCAGCCCGGCATGTTCGGGGGCAAAGCAGAAGCCCTCGGCCTTGATGAACAGGTTCCAGCCCGCGGTGCTGTCGGGCTCCAGCCGGGCCGCGGCGGTGGCGCTGCCGGCGGGCAGGTCGATGGGCGCGCCGTGGTCATGCGCCGCGGCTTGGGCGCCATGGCCATGCGCGCCGTGGTCGTGGCCGTCCAGCGTGATGCCGTTGGCGGCGGCGATGACGAAGCCCATGCCGCCGCCGAAGACCAGACCGATCAGCAGCATCGGGATCGAGCGATCCATGTCTTTTCCCCGTTTCATGGAACAGCCGGGCGCGGCAGGCACGCCCGGCCGGAAGGGTTGCGGCGCCGATCAGGCGGCCTGCGGCACCGGTGCGCCTTGGCCTTCGCGCTGCCAGAACCAGCCGGCCAGCAGGCCGAGCAGGGCCCAGGCCATCGCGCCCGCCCCCAGCGCCCGGCCGGCGAATTCCGCCGAAAGCTCGGGCGGGACCGGGCCGGCATAGCTGTCGGGCTGCGGCGCGCCGATCAGATGCGGCGCCAGGATCAGCACGATGGCCGCGCCCCAGGCCGCCCAGCCCTTGCCGAAGGCGACCAGCCACAGCGCGAGCCCGGTGGTGGCGGCGGTGCCCAGCCACCAGATCGCGCGGAGCTGCACATCGGCGGCGGCGACGCCCGGCACTTCCGGGGCCAGGCCGAAGGCGGGGGCGAGCTGCATGGTCAGATAGCCGGCCAGGCCCCAAAGCAGCCCCTGCCGCGCCGTGACCGCGTTGCCCCGCGATTCGGAAACCGCCATCAGCGCCACCAGCATCAGCCCGTAGCCGGCATAGACCATCATGGTGAACAGGACCGAAAGCAGGTTGCGGGTCCATTCGAAGGATCCCAGATCCTGATGCGCGCTGACGGCTTCGGCGCCGAAATGCGCCAGTTGGCCGGATTCATACAGTTCGGCATGCAGCAGCACGGGCTGCACGAACCAAAGCTGCAACAGGGCGGCAATCAGCCCCGTTGCAGCGCCAGCGATCAATCCGCTGGTCAGAATGCGCGAGAACATCAGTGGCAGGGGAAGCCGGTGGCGTGACGCACGTCATGGGCGGCGTCATGCAGGGTCTCGGCCTGCACCAGCCCGGACATGAAGATCAGCCCGAAGCCGATCGCGAAGGCGGCGATGGCGGGAAACAGCACCGAGGCGCGGCTGGCCCCTGCGGCGGTCATGGGTTTTGCGGTCATCTGCGACCCTTTCCTTATGTCGTCCAACCCGACGACGTTGCGGTTCCATGCATCGGCAGGTCTCCTGGCTTGCGGGTCACGGCAGACGCCCGCCTTCCCGGCCGGATGGCCAGTGGCGCGATGGGCGTCCGCTCTCCGCTTACAGTCGCGGGGGCGGCTGCGGATTTGGTCCTGGATGCCCAGGGCTGCACCGCATTCCCTTTTGGCCCCGGAAAGGGGCACCGATACACGCGCATGTTACCTGCGATGGCGCGGCGGCGGCAAGCGGAATCGGGGGGAAGCTGCGGCGGGGTCGGAGAGCGGGCGACGGGTCGGCGGGCGGCGCTGCCGCATGGGTATTTGGAGAACGAAGAAGATGGCGGGGGATCGGGCTGGCGGAATCGCCGGGTGGCGGGTAGGCCGTGCCAATCAGGGTTCCGGCGGCCAGTCCAGGTCGACCCAGACCAGCCGGTGCGCGGAAGCCGCCAGCGCGGCCTCGGCCAGCGGGCCCTCGGCCGGCCAGAACACGCCCGAGCCCAGCACGGCCAGCCCTTTCGCGGGCAGGACGTAATCCACGCGCAGGTTGCCCGGCGGCTTGTCGTCCGGCCAGTCGCCGGTGTCCAGCGCCGGGTCGCCCTTGTGGCCGTCGTTGACGCCGCCTTTGGCCGCGGTGCCGCCGGCGCTGCGAGGCAGGGGGTCGGTGACATGCGCCATGATCCGGGCCAGCGCCTCGGGCCGGCCCTCGCTGTCCAGGGGGTCGAGGTTCAGGTTGCCGGCCAGTACGAAGGGGCCGTCGGGCAGGTGATGCAGCCAGAAGGCCAGCTCGTCATGGTTGCGCCGGCCGTTCAGATCCTCGGGTCCGTCGAAGACCGGCGGCGTCGCGGACATGGCGAGCAGGTGCAGCGGCCGGCCGGCGACCGTGACCACCGCGTCCCAATGCGCGGTCGAGGACAGGCGGCGGATCGCCGCCGCTTCCTCGGGCAGCGGCGGCATCAGGTGGCCGGGCAGGTCGCGCCACAGGAAGGCCGTGTAATCCGTCACCGGCCCGATCGGGTGGCGCGACAGGATCGCCATGCCGCCCTGGCCGGAGAAGGTGCCGAAGCCCTGCGCATCGTCGGCGCTGCCCAGCCGCCCGTCTGCGTTCAGGTCCAGCCCTGTCGCCATGCCGGAATTCGGCCGGGTGGCGAAGCGGTGCGGATAGTCCAGCCCGGCCTCGGCCAGCCTTGCGGCAAAGGCGTCCAGCGCCCGGCCGTCGTGGTCCCAGTCGAAATGCGTCAGCAGCAGGATGTCGGGGCGGGTTTCCGCCAGCACCTGCACCACCGCCTCGATCTGAGCGTCCTTGCGGCCCAGGTCGCGCAACAAAAGCCCCGGCCCGTCGCGCGACAGGTCGGGGCTGTAGGTCGCGATCCGCAGCGGATCGGCATGGGCGGCCAGGCCCAGGATGGCAAGCAGGGCCGCCCCGGCCAGCGGCCTTACACCCAAGGCCGGCTCTGGGCCATCTGCGCCTCGTAGGCGTCGATGGCGGGGGCCTTTTCCATGGTCAGGCCGATGTCGTCCAGCCCGTTCAGCAGGCAATGGCGGCGGAACGGGTCCAGTTCGAAGGGGAAGCTCTGCCCGTCCGAGGTGGTCACGGTCAGGTTTTCCAGGTCCACGGTCATGCGGGCATTGGCGCCCTTTTTCGCGTCCTCCATCAGCACATCCACCACCTCTTGCGGCATGACGATAGGCAGGATGCCGTTCTTGAAGCAGTTGTTGTAGAAGATGTCGGCGAAGCTGGTGGAGATCACGCAGCGGATGCCGAAATCCAGCAGCGCCCAGGGCGCATGCTCGCGCGAGGAGCCGCAGCCGAAATTGTCGCCGGCGACGATGATCTGTGCCTCGCGGTAAGCCGGCTGGTTCAGCACGAAATCCGGGATCTCGTTGCCCTCGGCGTCATAGCGCATCTCGTCGAACAGGTTCTTGCCCAGACCCGAGCGGTGGATCGTCTTCAGGAACTGTTTCGGGATGATCATGTCGGTGTCGATATTGACCAGCGGCATGGGCGCCGCGATGCCGGTCAGGGTGGTGAACTTGTCCATGTCGTGATCCTCGCAGAATTGACTTGGGCCGCCGTGGCCCGTTAACCGAGACCCGTCCGGCGCCTTGCGGCATGGAAAGGGCTTCGCTGATGTTTTTCGGGTTTTCCAGCTTTGCGGCCCTGCGCGCCTGCATCGCGCGCGACTGGAGGCCGCAGATCGGAGACCCCGAGATCACCGGCTGGCTGACGGTGCTCTCGTATCTGATATGCTTCGTGCTGGCCGTCATGGTGCTGCGCCGCCGTCCGGCCGGCGCTGCGCGCGGGCTGTGGCTGACGACCGCCGGGCTGATGGCCTTCCTGGGGCTGAACAAGCAGCTTGACCTGCAGACCGCGCTGACGGCTGCCGGGCGCTGCATGGCGCGGGCGCAGGGCTGGTACGACGACCGCCATCTGGTGCAGCTGGCCTTCATCGCCGGGCTGGTGCTGGGCGTGGCGATCGCGCTGGCCTGGGCGACGAACACCCTGCGCGGGCGCATGCGCCGCAACGGCCTTGCCCTGGCGGGGCTGGCTTTGCTGTGCGGCTTCGTGCTGGTGCGCGCGGTGGGCTTTCATCATGTGGACAGGCTCCTCAGCCTGGACTTCGCGAAGCTCGGGCTCAATTTCTGGTTCGAGAACGCCGGGCTGGTGCTGATCGCGAACAACGCCCTGATGCTTCTGCGGCGGGGCCGCTAGGGGCCCCACCCGAAGCATCAGACGGTTTCCGCCAGCAGTTCGCGCACATCGGTCAGGTGGCCCTTGATGCCCGCCGCCGCCGCCATGACCGGCGACATCAGGTGGGTGCGGCCGCCGCGGCCCATGCGGCCCTCGAAATTGCGGTTCGAGGTCGCGGCGCAGCGTTCGCCGGGCGCCAGCTGGTCGGGGTTCATGCCCAGGCACATCGAGCAGCCGGCCAGCCGCCATTCGAAGCCGGCGTCGATGAAGATCTTGTCCAGACCCTCCTCCTCGGCCTGCATCCTGACCAGGCCCGAGCCCGGCACGACCATGCCGCGCACGCCCGGCGCCAGCCTGTGGCCCTTGAGGATGCCGGCGGCGGCGCGCAGGTCCTCGATCCGGCCATTGGTGCAGGAACCGATGAAGACCGCGTCGATCTTGATCTGGTTCAGCGGCGTGCCCGGCTTCAGGCCCATGTAGTCGAGGCTGCGGCGCGCGGCCTCGACCTTGCCGCCCTCGAAATCCTCGGGGGCGGGGACCGTGCCGGTGATTGGCAGCACGTCCTCGGGCGAGGTGCCCCAGGTCACGACCGGGGCGATGTCCTCGCCGCGTATGGTGACGACCTTGTCCCAATGCGCGCCTTCGTCGCTGAACAGCGTCTTCCACCAGCTGACCGCGGCCTCCCAGGCGGCGCCTTTCGGGGCGTGCGGGCGGCCCTTGCAATAGTCGAAGGTCTTTTCGTCCGGGGCGATCAGGCCGGCGCGGGCGCCACCCTCGATGGCCATGTTGCAGACGGTCATGCGGCCTTCCATCGACAACTCGCGGATCGCCTCGCCGCAATATTCGATGACATAGCCCGTGCCGCCCGCGGTGCCGGTCTTGCCGATCACCGCCAGCGTGATGTCCTTGGCGGTGACGCCGGGACGGAGCTTGCCGGTGATTTCCACCTTCATGTTCTTGGATTTCTTCTGGATCAGCGTCTGGGTGGCCAGGACGTGTTCCACTTCCGAGGTGCCGATGCCATGCGCCAGCGCGCCGAAGGCGCCGTGGGTCGCAGTATGGCTGTCGCCGCAGACCACCGTCATGCCGGGCAGGGTCCAGCCCTGTTCCGGCCCGACGATATGCACGATGCCCTGGCGGATGTCGTTCATCGGATAATAGTTCAGCCCGAATTCGCGGGCGTTCTTGTCCAGTTCGGCGACCTGGATGCGACCCTCGGGGTTCTCGATCCCGTCCACGCGGTCGGCGGTGGTCGGCACGTTGTGGTCCGGCACGGCGATGGTCTGGTCGGGGCGGCGCACCTTGCGCCCGGCCATGCGCAGCCCTTCGAAGGCCTGGGGCGAGGTCACCTCATGCACCAGGTGGCGGTCGATATAGAGGATGCAGGTGCCGTCTTCGGAACGCTCGACCACATGGGCGTCGAAGATCTTGTCATAGAGGGTGCGGGGCGCGCCCGCATTGGTGTTGCCGGTCATGGCTGTCTCTTTTCTGGAAGACTAGCTGGGAAAGGGCGGAGGGGGCGCCGCAGCCTGCGGCAGGGCGCGCGCAGGCGCCCGCTCCCGTCAAAGTCGGGCGGTGACGGACAGGCTTTCGCCGTAGAACCGGCCGGGCAGGCGGGCGCGGTCGTGAATGTCGAAATAGACGAATCCTCGCATAGGGGGATTAATAGGGCGATTTCACTTCATATTCAATATCGCCACACGGCTCTGTTAATTCCAAGTTGAGAAATCGTCCCTATCTTGGTGCCAAAAGTCACGGAAGGGGACCGATCATGCTGATTCGCATCATCCTGCGGGCGATCCCGCTGATCTGCGTGGCCGTTTTCGCGCTGGCGGTACATTGGGCGGATACACCGCTCAAGCAGGCGCGGGCGGCGGCGGGCGTCGAAAGCCGGCACCTGGCCTGGGGTCCGGGGCAGGTCAGATGCGCCGATCCCTGGGGAAATCTGCCGGTTTCGGCCTGTCCGGCGGGCGATGCCTCCAGAAATCCGCCGCGCCTGCATTGAGCGGGCGCGATTCCGTGCTACATTGGTAAGGCCCCGGCGCCGGGGGAGATCGGCGTGATGACCGGAGGATGAACCCTGTCCAATACCGTCTCGCCGGCTGCTGCGCCGGCTGCGACCACCGCGGAATCCGGGCTGACGAGCGATCAGCTACTGGACCGCATTCTTGCCTCTCTTGACGACGACAAGGCCGAAGATGTCGTGACCATCGACCTGCGCGGCCGCTCGGCCATGGCCGATCACATGGTGATCGCCTCGGGCCGGAACGCGCGGCAGGTGGCCTCGATCGCCGAAAAGCTGATCGAGCGCCTGAAGGAGCAGACCGGCCGCTCGGCCCGCATCGAGGGCAAGGAAACCGGCGATTGGGTGCTGATCGACACCGACGACGTGATCGTCCATGTCTTCCGCCCCGAGGTCCGCGAGTTCTATCAGCTGGAAAAGATGTGGATGCCCGCCGACGCCCTGCGCTCGGCCACGCTGGAGCGGCTGCGCGCCGAACACGCCGCCGCCGAGGCCGGCAAGCCCCGCATCTGATCCATGCGCATGGTCATTGCCGCGGTCGGGCGGCTGCGGCAGGGCCCCGAGGCGAAGCTGATCGCCGAATATCTGGACCGTCACGCCAAGGCGGGCCGCGCCTTGGGCCTGCCGCCCGTGACCCTGGCCGAGGTCGAGGACAGGCGCAGCGGCGGCATGGCGGCCGAGGCCGCGCTGCTGGCCAGGGCCGTTCCTGACGGTGCCGCCCTGGTGGTGCTGGACGAGCGCGGCCAGATGCTGAGTTCCCCCGAATTTGCCGGCCGCATTGCCGGCTGGCGCGACCAGGCGCGCGATGTCGCCTTCGTGATCGGCGGCGCCGATGGCATCGACCCCGGCCTGCGCGACCGCGCCGATCTGGCCATCAGCTTCGGCCGCATGGTCTGGCCGCATATGCTGGCCCGCGTCATGCTGGCCGAGCAGATCTATCGCGCCACCACCATCCTGGCCGGCAGCCCCTATCACCGGGAATGACAAGCCCTTCAGATCGCTAGGATTTTAAGAAAACATCCGGCAAAGAACGGGTGAAATCCGCCGGGAAACGGCTAGGATAAGCCTGTCCAGATCACGTATCCGCGGGTGTGTCATGATTCCAGTCGTTCATCAGATCCAAAGCCGGGCCGGTCCCGCCGCCACGCCGGCGGCGCGAGAAGTCGAAATCATCGGCCCCACCCTTGCCCGCGCCCAGCCCGAGGTGCCGCCGGTCGAGGAATCGGGCGGGGTGGCCCAGGACACGCAGCTTGGCCGCCAGGGCGTCGGCCGCGCGCGGCAGGCCGCATCGGCCCGGGCGCCGCAAGGCAATGCGCCGGCCGGGGCCGCGGCCGAGGATGCCGACGGACCGCAGGATCGCGCCGTGTTCCGTGCCAAGGTGATCCGCTTCCTGACCGCGATCTATGGCGACGACGAATCCTTCCAGCGCGCATTGAAGCTGGGCACCATCGTGATTCGCGCGGTCGAGGACCAGCCGGAACCCGAGTTGCGGCCGGAACTGTCGCATGCGACCTATCGCCACGGTGCGACCCAGGCCCAGCAGGCGCCGGCAGCGGCGGAACGTCGGGGCGGCGACCAGCCAGCAACCGTCGCGGCGGGCGATTTCATTGCCTGGTGGCCGAAATAGCCCTTGCGCGAGCGGCGGATCGGTCGGCCGGAACGGCGCGGTGCTGATGGTCCGAAAGGGCTCGCGGCACAGGTTTTTCCCCGGCCTCTGGGAACGCCCGCCGATCAACGCCGCTGTACGACAGGATCCGCGACGACGCCTTGCCAATCCGCGACCGCGGCGGCGCGGCAGTTGACCGGGAAAGGTGCGGCGGGCGGCGGCGAAATGCGACGGCCTGCCGCGATCCGGGATGATGCCTTGCCGGCCATGGGCCTCAGGGTGCTGCTACCGGCCGGAAAGGCGCCGAGGAGCGTGCGGCAGCCGGCCGGAAAAGGCGCCGAGGCGAAGGGCCGCGGCGATATGCGGACCGCGGCCGCGGGTGATCGGCCAATGGGCCGGAGCCGCGAATTGGGGCCCAGGTGCGGAGGGTCCGGGCGGTGCTGCCCGTTTCAGGCGCAGGGCACGACCCAGTTGTCGATGATCTCGACCGCCTCGTCGGCGCTTTCCACGAAGCTGATCAGTTCCAGATCCTCGGGGCTGATGGTGCCGGCCTCGGCCAGGGCCTGCCAGTTGATGACCTTGTGCCAGAATTCCGGTCCGAACAGGATGAAGGGCACGCGCCGCATGCGGCCGGTCTGGATCAGGGTCAGGGCCTCGAACATCTCATCCATGGTGCCGAAGCCGCCGGGAAAGATGGTCACCGCCTTGGCCCGCATCAGGAAATGCATCTTGCGGATGGCGAAATAGTGGAAGTTGAAGCACAGGTCCGGCGTCACATAGGCGTTCGGCGTCTGCTCGTGCGGCAGCACGATGGACAGGCCGATCGAGGCGCCGCCCGCCTCATGCGCGCCCAGGTTGCCCGCCTCCATCACCCCCGGCCCGCCGCCGGTGCAGATCACGTTCTCGGCGCCATAGCTTTTCAGGCTGCGTTCGGTCATCAGCCGGGCAAAGCGCCGCGCCTCGTCATAGTAATGCGACAGGGCGGCCAGCGCCGGGGTGCGCGCGCCCTCGCGCCGCTCGGGGGCGGGGATGCGGGCGCCGCCGAACATCACCACGGTCGAGCGGATGCCGCGCGCATCCATGATCATCTGTGGCTTGAGCAGTTCAAGCTGCAACCGCACCGGGCGCAGTTCCTCGCGCAGCAGGAATTCGGTATCGGTAAAAGCCAGCCGATAGGCCGGCGCGCGGGTCTGTGCCGTGTCGGGCGTGGTCTGCGCCACGGCCACGTCCTGATGGCTGTCGCGGAACGGGTGGCTGCGCTCGTCAAGTTCTGTCATCCAAACCTCTGGCCGAAACCGCCGCATTGCGCGGCCGCAGCCCTCGGCTTATAGCCCTCGGGCAAGAGTTTCCACCGTTGAGAGGCCAGACCATGTCGAATGACGCCCTTGAAGCCGCCATCGAATCCGCCTGGGAGATCCGCGACCAGATCACCCCCGCCACCAGGGGCGAGGTCCGCGACGCCGTCGAGGCCACGCTGGAGGCGCTGGACAAGGGCGTTCTGCGCGTCGCCGAAAAGCGCGGCCAGGACTGGCACGTCAACCAGTGGGCGAAAAAGGCCGTGCTGCTGGGCTTTCGCCTGAAGGACATGGAGGTCCAGATGGGCGGCCCGCAGGGCGGCACCTGGTGGGACAAGGTGGACAGCAAGTTCGCCCATTGGGGCGAGGCGCAATGGCAGGTTGCCGGCTTCCGCGCCGTGCCGAACTGTGTCGTGCGCCGCTCGGCCTATATCGCCAAGGGCGTGGTGCTGATGCCCAGTTTCGTGAACCTGGGCGCCTATGTCGACGAGGGCACCATGGTCGATACCTGGGCCACCGTCGGCTCCTGCGCGCAGATCGGCAAGAACGTGCACCTGTCGGGCGGCGTCGGCATCGGCGGCGTGCTGGAGCCGATGCAGGCCGGCCCCACCATCATCGAGGACAATTGCTTCATCGGCGCGCGTTCCGAGGTGGTCGAGGGCTGCATCGTGCGCGAGGGCTCGGTCCTAGGCATGGGCGTCTTTATCGGCAAATCGACCAAGATCGTCGACCGCGAGACCGGCGAGGTCATGTATGGCGAGGTTCCGGCCGGTTCGGTGGTGGTCGCCGGCTCGATGCCCTCGAAGAACGGCGTGAACCTTTATTGCGCGGTGATCGTGAAGCGCGTCGATGCGCAGACCCGCTCCAAGACCTCGATCAACGAGTTGCTGCGCGACTGAGCCGCTGCGCCCCTGCACCGGGCTCGCCCTTGCGTGAGCCCGGCGTGAAACCCAAGCGCCGCCGCTGCGTTCAACCCTGACAGGCATCCTGAAAGCGGAGTTTCACATGCAGGGTTTGGGTTGGCTGGCCGCGATCATCGTCGGCGGTCTTGCGGGCTGGATCGCCAGCAGCATCATGAAGGCGGACACGGGGATCATCCTCAACGTCATCCTGGGCATCGTCGGCGCCATCGTCGGCAATGCGCTTCTGGGCCTGGTCGGGCTGAACGCCCAGGCCGGCAGCTGGCTGGCGCAGGGCGTGGCCGGGCTGATCGGCGCGGTGATCCTGATCTGGCTTTACCGCGCCGTGGCCGGATAGCGATCGGGGCGGGGTCATTCCCGCCCCCTTCCCATCTCAGGCGGTGAAATCCGCCGCCTTCGCGCCGGTAATGCGGAGCAGATCCGCGGGCGCGATGGCAAAGACATGGCGCGGCGTGCCCGCCGCCGCCCAGACCAGGTCGAAATCCAGCAGGCGCGGGTCCAGCCAGGCCTCGATCCGGCGCAGATGCCCGACCGGGGCGACGCCGCCGATGGCAAAGCCGGTCTCGGCCCGGATCAATTCGGCATCGGCCTTGTCCAGGCGCTGCCCGGCCACCCCGGTCGCCTTGGCCGGATCGACGCGATTGCCGCCGGCGGTCAGGAACAGCACCACATGACCGCTTTCCTCGCCGCGAAAGATGACCGACTTGGCGATCTGGTCCACGGCGCAGCCGACCGCCGCCGCGGCGCCCTGGGCGGTGCGGGCGCTGTCGTCGGTCTCGCGGATCCGGGCGGCAAGGCCGGCCGCCTCCAGCGCCGATTGCACGCGGCGCAAGCTCTTGCTCATTGTCTCCTCCATCCGTTTCGGGCGATATGACGGCAGATCGCGACAAAGGGAAAGCCATGCAACAGGTCTATACGCTTCTGGTCCAGGTCGGCCGCGCCGCGGATGACGGCCTGCCCGCAGAGGCCAGCGGCGCGGCGCTGGTCTGCTATGCTTCGGGCGTGACCGAGGAGGAGGCGGTGCGCGAGACGGTCGCCATCCTCAAGCAGGCCGGTCTTGCGCCGCTGGAAGTCACCGGCCACGGCAGCATCGACGAGCGCCTGGCCGAGGGTCACGAGATCCCCGAGGAGGAGCGCGCCCTGATGGACCGCGCGCTGGCCGAGAACGCGGTGATCGTGGCGCAGATGGAGCCGCTCTGGGACGAGCAGGGCTGATCCGCCCCTATCCAGCCGTGCCCGGCTGGGCTAGACTGGCCCGAAGCAGAGCAGGCAGAACAAGAATACGGAACGGACAGGCAGAATGACCAGACGCATCTCGCGCATCGCGACCATGGCCGTGCTGACCCTTGCCCTGGCAGGCTGCGGCGTGTCGCTGAACCAGGGACCGGGCGCCGTCGGCGGCGGCCATTTCGGCGGGCTGCCCACGGCCGGCGGGCAGGGCTCCGAGGCGGGCTTCCGCAACTGGGTGCAAAGCTTCCGCCCGCGCGCGTTGGCGGCCGGCATCTCGCCCGCGACCTTCGACAGCGCCATGGCCGGGGCGCATTACCAGCCCGGCATCGTGGCGCTCGACCGCAAGCAAAGCGAGTTCACCAAGCCGGTCTGGGAATACCTCGACGGCGCCATCGGCACGCGCGGCGCGACCGGCCGCGCCAAGGCCGCGCAATATGCCGGCACGCTTTCGGCCATTGAGGCGCGCTACGGCGTCCCGCGCGAGATCGTGCTGGCGGTCTGGGGCATGGAATCCAACTTCGGCGCCAATCGCGGCAATACCCGGATCGTGCCGGCCTTGGCGACGCTGGCCTATGACGGAAGGCGCGGCGAATTTTTCGCCGGCGAGCTGGTGGCGGCGCTGCGCATCATCCAGTCGGGCGACGTGGACAGCGCCCATATGGTCGGCAGCTGGGCCGGGGCCATGGGGCATACGCAGTTCATGCCCTCGTCCTTCCTCGGCCATGCGGTCGATTTCAACGGCGACGGCCGCCGCGACATCTGGTCGGACGACCCGACCGACGCGCTGGCCTCGACCGCCAGCTATCTGCGCCAGAACGGCTGGCGCCCCGGCCAGAGCTGGGGGACCGAGGTGATCCTGCCGCCGGGCTTCGACTTCAACCAGGCCGGCAAGTCGGTGCAGCATTCCGGCAGCCAATGGGCGGCGATGGGGGTGCGCACGGTCAGCGGTGCGCCGGTGCCCTCGGGCTCGATCCTGGCGCCGGCAGGTGCCCGCGGCCCGGCCTTCCTGATCACGGAAAACTTCCGCGCCATCCTGAAATACAACGCCTCGGACAGCTACGCCCTCGGCGTGGCCTATCTGGGCGAGGCCATCGCCGGCCGCCGCGGCATCCAGGGCAGCTGGCCGCGCGGCGACCGCACGCTGTCGAACAGCGAAAAGGCCGAGATCCAGCGGTTGCTGATGGCCCGCGGCTTCGACACCGGCGGGGTGGACGGCAAGCTCGGCAGCCAGTCGACCGAGGCGATCAAGGCCTTCCAGCGTTCCCGCGGCGTGACGCCCGACGGCTATGCCGATACCCGCCTGCTGGCCATGCTGCGCGGCTAGGATAAAGGGCGGCTCCGAAGGCCGCCCGCGCGCATTTCACCGTTTCCCCAATACCCATCCCGCCCGTGCCATGAGGCGCGGTGCGAGCCCATTCAGGCCAGGATGTCGCGAAACTCGCCCAGCACTTGGGCATAGACCTGGCGCTTGAAGGGCACGATGCTGTCCACCACATCCGCCGCCCGCATCCATTGCCAGCGGTCGAACTCGGGATGGTCGGTGGCGATCCGTACCGCCGAATCATCGCCCAGGAAGCGCATGGCGAACCATTTCTGCTTCTGGCCGCCGTATTTGCCCTTCCAGACCTTGCCCAGCAGTTCCGGCGGCAGGTCATAGGTCACCCAGCCCGGCGTTTCCGCCAGCACATCGACCAGGTCGGTGGTCACCCCGGTTTCCTCGACCAGCTCGCGCAGCGCCGCCTGGCGCGGGGTCTCGCCCCGGTCGATGCCGCCCTGCGGCATCTGCCAGGCCGGGCCGGGATTGTCGATGCGCTGCCCGGCAAAGACCAGCCCCGCCGGGTTGATCAGCACCACGCCCGCACAGGGGCGATAGGGCAGGCCCGAGGGACCAAGCAGGTCCGCGCTCATTCCGCCTGCGCCCCCTGGGCCGCATCCTCGCCGGTGACGGCGGGCTTTGCGGCATCGGGCACGGCCTGGGCATGATAGTCCACCGCCGCCAGGCCCTTGAGGATATCCACGGCATAGGCCAGCTGGTAATCCTCCTCGCGCAGCTTGGCGGTGGCCTCGACCTGCTTGGCCTCTTCCTCGATCTGCTTGCGTTCCTCGTCGCTGATCGAATCGTTGTTCAGCGCCCCGCGCAGATCCGCTTCCGAGTTCAGGAATTTCGATTCGGTCCGCGGCTTGCCGGCCTCGTCCTCCTCCTGCGGTTTCGGCGCGGGCTGTTCGACGATGATGTCGGGCTGGATGCCCAGCGACTGGATCGACCGGCCCGAGGGTGTGTAATAGCGCGCCGTGGTCAGCCGGATGGCGCTGTCCGAGGTCACTGGCATCACCGTCTGCACCGAGCCCTTGCCGAAGCTTTTGGTGCCCACGACGATGGCGCGGCGATGGTCCTGCAGCGCGCCGGTGACGATCTCCGAGGCCGAGGCGGAGCCGCCGTTGATCAGCGTCACCATGGGCTTGCCCTGCGCCAGGTCGCCGGGCTTGGCGTTCCAGCGCTCGCTTTCCTCGGGCTTGCGGCCGCGGGTCGAGACGATCTCGCCCTTGTCGAGGAAGGCGTCCGAGACCTCGATGGCCTGGTTCAGCAGCCCGCCCGGATTGTTGCGCAGGTCCAGAACGAAACCCGTCACCTTGTCGATGCCGCCCGCTTCCTTGATCGCCTTGTCCATCTCGGTCTTCAGGGTCGAGAAGGTCTCGTCGTTGAAGGTGGTGACGCGCAGCACCACGGCATGGCCCTCGATGCGGGTCTTGACCACGGTCAGCTTGATCGTGTCGCGGGTGATGGTCAGGTCGAAGGGCTCCTTCTCGCCCTCGCGCAGGATGGTGATCTTGATCTCGGACCCGACGGGGCCGCGCATCTTCTCGACCGCTTCGTCCAGGTTCATGCCCATCAGCGATTCGCCGTTCACATGGGTGATGTAGTCGCCGGCCCTGACCCCGGCCTCGGCCGCCGGCGTGTCGTCGATGGGCGAGATCACCTTGACCAGCCCGTCCTCCTGCCCGACCTCGATCCCCAGCCCGCCGAAGCTGCCGCGGGTCTGGGTCTGCATGTCGTCGTAATCCTTGGCCGACAGGAACGAGCTGTGCGGGTCGAGCGAGGTCAGCATGCCGTTGATCGCCGCCTCGATCAGCTTCTTGTCGTCCACCTGCTCGACATAGTCGGCGCGCACCCGCTCGAACACGTTGCCGAACAGGTCCAGCTGCTCATAGACCGAGGCGTTCCTGCCCGATTCCTGCGCGACCAGCGGGCCGGCGAATTGGGTGGCGACGGTGATGCCCGCAAGCGTGCCGATCGCCCCTGCCAGAAGATAATGTTTCATTCAGTTCCGTCCTGCCCGGTTGCGTTGCGGCCTGTCCCGTCCGCGGCCTCTCCGACAATGGGATTCATCACGAACCACTCTGCCGGGTCTAGTGTTTCCTTGCCCTTGCGAAGTTCAACATACAGTGTCTCGGTCTGTCCAGCACCGCCTCCGGCGGCGGCATTGGCGACGAATTCGGCGCCGAACTCCTGCGCGGGCGGTTCCTGCCCGCCCATCAGCCCCACCGGCTCGCCCGCCGCCAGCACGTCGCCCGTCTCGCCGAAGACCTGCGCCAGACCGGCGAATATCATCAGATACCCGCGCGCGGGCTCAACGATCATCACATTGCCGTAATCAAGCAGCGGACCGCGATAGCGGATCGTCGCAGGCCAGGGCAGCGTGACCAGCGCGGCGGGTGCGGTGGCGATGACCATGCCGGGCCGGCGCACCCCCGCGGCGTCGGGCTCGTCATAGCGGTGCAGCACCCGGCCCAGGACCGGCAAGGGCAGGCTGCCCTGCGCGCCCTCGAAATCGGCCATGGGGGCGCCCACGTCCTGCTCCATCCCGGCGATGCCCGATGCAAGCGCGTCCAGCGTATCGGCCGATTCCACCAGCGCGGTCAGTTCCCTGGGATCCTCGCCGAAGCGCACCGGCAGGCTGGAGCGGTCCGTCACCGCCGAGGCCAGCAGCCGCCGCGCCTCCTGCACCTGCCCGAGCCCCTGCGCCAGCGTGTTCGCGGCGTTCAGCTGGATCGTGCGCACGGCGCGGATCTCCTCCAGCTTCTGCTGCATCTCGCGGGCCTCGGCTTCCAGCCCCGGCGCGACCGAGGACAGGATCATCCCGGCGCGGGCCGAGGATTGCGGCCCCGAGGGATGCAGAAGCAGCACGGTCTCGGGCGATTTCTGCATCGAGGTCATCACCCCCAGCGCCCGGCCCAGCCGCTCGCGCCGGGCGTCGAACTCGGCGCGGATCTCCTGCTCGCGGATGCCGGCACGGCGCAAACCCTCGCGCAGCGCGGCCATGCCCTGCTCATAGGCGCGGATCATCCGGGTCAGCGAGGCGACCTGATCGTCCTCGGTCAGCGCCTCGTCCAGCTGGCCCACGGCGGCGCGCAGCAGGTCGGCCGCCTCGGCCGCCTCCTGCGCGGCCAGGTCCAGTTGCGAATCGCCCTGCGCGGGCGTCGCCGGCTGGGCCGGGGCTATCGAGCCGAGCCCGAAGGCCAGCAGAATGGGCAGCAGCAGCCTGGGTTTCATGCCCGCTCGATCAGCGAGGTGCCGGTCATCTCGGGCGGCAGGTCCAGGCCCATCAGGTCCAGCACCGTCGGCGCCACGTCGGCCAGCCGGCCGTTGCGCAGCGTCGCGCCCTCGGGCCCGCCGAAGACGATCACCGGCACCGGGTTGGTGGTATGGGCGGTATGCGGCCCGCCGGTCTCGGGGTCGATGGTGGTCTCGCAATTGCCGTGATCGGCAATGACCACCGCGGCACCGCCGGATTTTTCCAGGGCTGCCAGCATCATGCCCAGCCCCTTGTCCACCGCTTCGCAGGCGCGGATGGCGGCGGGCAGGCTGCCGGTATGCCCGACCATGTCGGGATTGGCATAGTTCACCACGATCAGATCGTAGCCTGCCTCGATGGCCTCGACGAGCTTGGCGCTGACCTCGGGCGCGGCCATTTCGGGCGCCAGGTCATAGGTCGCGACCTTGGGGCTGGCCGGCATGAAGCGGTCCTCGCCCGGCTCGGGGGTTTCCTTGCCGCCGTTCAGGAAGAAGGTGACATGCGGATATTTCTCGGTCTCGGCCAGGCGGAACTGGCGCAGGCCCTTGGCCGCGACCCAGGCGCCCAGCGTGTTCACCACCTGCCGCTTGGGATAGGCGGCCTGCATGTATTCGTCATGGCTGGCCGAATAGTCGACCATGCCCAGCAGCGCCGCCCATTGCGGCCGCCGGCCGGTGTCGAAGGCGGCGAAGTCCGGCTGGCCGATGGCGGCCAGGATCTCGCGCGCCCGGTCGGCGCGGAAATTGAGGCAGAAGAAGCCGTCGCCGTCCCCGGCGCCCGCATAGCCGTCGATCACCGTGGGCTGGATGAACTCGTCGGTTTCGTCGCGGGCATAGGCCTCGGCCACGGCCTGCGCGGCATCGGGGGCGGGCAATCCCTCGGCGCGGACCATGGCGGCATAGGCCCGGGCGACGCGTTCCCAGCGGTTGTCGCGGTCCATGGCGTAATAACGGCCGATGACGGTGCCGATGCGGGCGGCCTCGGGCAGGGCGCGCTGAAGCTCGGTGACGAAGCCCGCGGCCGATGCCGGCGGCACGTCGCGGCCATCGGTGATGGCATGGACCACCACCGGCACGCCCTTGTCGGCCACGGCGCGGGCGGCGGCGATGACATGCTGGACATGGCCATGCACGCCGCCGTCCGAAACGACGCCCATCAGATGCGCGGTGCCGCCGCTGGCCTTGAGCTTGCGGATGAACTCACCCAGCGCGGCATTCTCGTAGAAGCTGCCGTCCTCGATCGCCAGGTCGATCTGGCCCAGGTCCATGGCCACGACGCGGCCGGCGCCGATATTGGTGTGCCCGACCTCGGAATTGCCCATCTGTCCCCTGGGCAGGCCGACATCGGGGCCGAAGGTCACCAGCGTCCCATGCGGACAGCCGCGCATCAGCCGGTCGAAATGCGGCGTCCTGGCCTGGTCGGGTGCGCTCTGCTCGGGTCGCGAGGAAATGCCCCAGCCATCGAGGATGCAAAGGACGACGGGTTTCGGACGGGTCATGCGGCACCTCTTTCGCGGGTCGCGACGCTTCTACGACTGCGGGGCGCGCGGGGCAAGGTCGCCGCGGATCTTGCCGGATTCGTGAAGCGCCCCGCCCCTTCGGTACTGTTGCAGGGGTATTTATGGAACGAAGAAGCCCGGAGTCGGGCCAGGACTTCTTCGTTCTTCAAATACCCATGCGGCCGGGCCGCAGGCGCAAGGCATGATGCCGTTAGGCGCGGGCCTCGGCCGCGATCTGGGCGGCGGATTTGCGGCCGCGCTCGGTCGCGGATTTCAGCTGGCCGCAGGCGGCCATGATGTCCTCGCCCCTGGGCGTGCGGATGGGCGAGGCATAGCCGGCCTTGTGGACGATGTCGGCGAAGGCCTCGATCCGCTCCCAGCTGGAACGGCGATAGGGCGAGCCGGGCCATTCGTTGAAGGGGATCAGGTTCACCTTGGCCGGGATGCCGCGGATCAGCCGGACCAGCCGGCGCGCATCCTCGTCGCTGTCGTTCACCCCGTCCAGCATCACGTATTCGAAGGTGATGCGTTCCGAGTTCGACAGCCGCGGATAGTCGCGCAGCGCATTCAGCAGCGTTTCGATGTTCCACTTCTTGTTCACCGGCACCAGCCTGTCGCGGGTCTCGTCGGTGGTGGCATGGAAGCTGACCGCCAGCAGGCAGCCGATCTCCTCGGCGGTCCTGGCGATTTCCGGGACGATGCCGCTGGTCGACAGCGTGACGCGGCGGCGCGACAGGCTGATGCCTTCGCCATCCATCACCACCTTCATCGCGTCGCGGACATTGTCGAAATTGTAGAGCGGCTCGCCCATGCCCATCAGCACCACGTTCGAGACCAGCCGCGTCTCGTCCTTGGGCGCGCCGGGCTTCGGCCATTCGTCCAGGTCGTCGCGGGCCACCAGCACCTGGCCGACGATCTCGCCCGCGGTCAGGTTGCGCACCAGCTTCTGCGTGCCGGTGTGGCAGAAGGAACAGGTCAGCGTGCAGCCCACCTGGCTAGAGATGCAAAGCGTGCCGCGGTTTTCCTCGGGGATATAGACGGTCTCAACCTCATGGCCGCCATTGATGCGCAGCAGGTACTTGCGGGTGCCGTCGGCGCTGATCTGGCGCGTGACGATCTCGGGCAGGGCGATCTCGAACTTCTCGGCCAGGAGCGCGCGGTAATCCTTGGCCAGGTTGGTCATCTGCGCGAAATCACGCACGCCCCAGTGATAGATCCATTGCCAGATCTGGCCGACGCGCATCCTGGCCTGCCGTTCCGGCGTGCCGGCCTCGACCAGCGCCTCGTGCAGCTGCTCGCGGGTCAGGCCGACCAGGTTGCGGCGCGCCGTCTCGGGCAGCTTGCGCGGGATGGTCAGCAGATCCTGGGTGATCGGGGCAGAGGGCGTGACGGGCGACGGGGCGTTCATGGCTGGCTTGTCCGGGCGGCAAGGGGGCAATGGGCCTATATAGAACAAGGCGGCCCAAAAGAAAACAGGGGCTCGCGCCCCTGTCCGCTGCGGTTCCGGCAGTTGCGGATTATTTGCAGGCGGCCTGGGCCTTGTTCGTCGCGGCGGTGATGCCCGACAGGCTGAAGGTGTCCTTGGTCACGGTGCCCCGCGCCGAGCGCCCGGTCACCACCGCAGTCGAGCCCGCCCGCAGCGCCGAGACCAGCTTGGCATCATCGGCCGGAGAGCCGGTCCAGGCGCTTTCGCCCTCGGTGAACAGCTTGAAGACATTGCCGCCGACATTCACCTCGACCGCCGAATCGGGGGCGAAGGGATAGCCGCCCGAGAACGAGACCTCGCCCGACTGGCCGGGCCGATAGGCGACGTAAAGCCGGATGTCGCCACGCGTCACTTCCTTGGGCTTGCCGTTCGTGTCCAGGTTCTGGGTGGATTTCGGGGCCGACACTGCCCAGCATTCCTTGGGGCTGGTCGCCGAGAAGACGGTCCAGTCGCCCTCGGTCCCGATCACATTCGTCGAGTCCTGGGCCAGGACCGGCGAAGACGCGGCGATCGCAATTGCGGCGGCTGCCGCTGCGGCGCGCGGCGCGAATTTCAACATGCTCTGGCCTCCTGCCATGGTCCGGTTTGTTCCGGCTTGTTGCCGATGACGGTGGTGTTTTCAACCATCTGGCGGCAAGATAATGCGAAAAGGAAGCCGTGAAAAACCCCCGTTCGCGGAAAATCGCGCGATTGTCAGAGGAAAAGCAACCATGACCGCAGCCAGACTCATCGAATTGTGGCGGGGCGGCATGCGCGAAAGCACCCATCTGGGCCATGTGGTGATATCGGACGCGAATGGCATCGTCGAAGCCTGGGGCAATCCGGGTGCGGTGATCTATCCGCGCTCGTCCTGCAAGATGATCCAGGCGCTGCCGCTGGTCGAAAGCGGGGCGGCCGATGCGGCGGGGCTGGGAAGCGAGCATCTGGCCCTGGCCTGCGCCAGCCATAGCGGCGGGCGCATTCATACCGAGCGGGTCGCGGCCTGGCTGTCCGGCCTGGGGCTCGACGACGGCGACCTGCGCTGCGGCGCGCATCTGCCAGGCGATCCGGCCGAGCGCAAGCGGCTGATCTGCTCGGACGAAAGCCCCTGCCAGGTCCACAACAACTGCTCGGGCAAGCATGCCGGTTTCCTGACGCTGAAACGGCACATGAATGCCGGCCCGGAATATGTCGAGATCGACCATCCCGTGCAGCGCGCCGTGCGCCGCGCCTTCGAGGAGGTGACGGGCGAGACCGCGACCGGCTGGGGCATCGACGGCTGCTCAGCACCGAATTTCGCCTGCACGGTCGAGGGGCTGGCCCATGCCATGGCCGGTTTCGCCCGGCCGGGCGCCGGCGCGCGGGGCTGGGCGCAGCGGCGCCTGGTCGAGGCGATGCTGGCCCATCCGGAGCTGGTCGCCGGCGAAGGCCGGGCCTGCACCGAGTTGATGCGGGCCATGCAGGGCCGCGCCGCGGTCAAGACCGGGGCCGAGGCGGTTTTCGTCGGCATCGTCCCCGAACGCGGGCTGGGCATCGCGCTGAAGATCGCGGATGGCGGCACCCGCGGCGCCGAGGCCGCGATTACCGCGCTGATGGTGCATCTGGGCCTGCTGGAGGAAGCCCATCCGGTGGTGCAGAAATACCTGACCGGGCCCATGCGCAACTGGCGCGGCCTGGCGACGGGCGAATTGCGCCGGGCCGAGGGGTTCCCGAGCTGATCCGGGCGCGCAGCCTTCCCGATCAGATCGGGGGCTTTGCCCCCGCGCGTTCCGCGCTCCCCCAGGATATTTGGACAAGAAAGAACCCCAGGCCCCGGCCGCTTCTTCCTTGGGCAAATATCCTGCGGGGGAAGCCCGTCGGGCTTGCCCGGCGGGCGTGGGGGCGCAAAGCCCCCAACCTTCAGAGAATCTGCCAGATCAGCCGCAGCGCCAGCGCGGTCGAGGTTGCGACCAGCAAGGGCTTGATGACCCGCGCACCGATCCGTATCGCCAGCCTCGCGCCGAGCAGGGCGCCGGCAATCTGCGCCAGCGCCATGACGGTGCCGACCAGCCAGAGCGGCTTGCCTACCGCCGCAAAGGCGACCAGCCCGCCCAGGTTCGAAGCGAAGTTCAGCAGTTTCGTATACGCCGTCGCCTTGAGGATGCCGTAGCCGGCCAGCATGACGAAGCCCAGCATGAAAAAGGATCCCGTGCCCGGCCCGACCAGCCCGTCATAGAAGGCGACGAGGGGCACGACCGAGGCGGTGAAGGCGGCCGGGGCGATGCGGCGCATGCGGTCGGTATCGTTCAGCCCCGGCTTCAACGCGAAGAAGGCGGCGATGCCGATCAGCAGCAGCGGCAGGCCGTAGCGCAGCGCCTGCGCCGGGATCCAGCTGACCAGCAGCGCGCCGCAAAGCCCGGCCGCGAAGGCGACCGCCGCCGCGCCGCTCTGCCCGCGCAGGTC
Source organism: Paracoccus sp. P2 (assembly GCF_046335115.1). Taxonomy (NCBI): domain Bacteria; kingdom Pseudomonadati; phylum Pseudomonadota; class Alphaproteobacteria; order Rhodobacterales; family Paracoccaceae; genus Paracoccus; species Paracoccus sp. P2. The sequence goes on from NZ_JBGOSN010000005.1 coordinate 43,737, forward strand.
CACGAGCCCGCTGCGGGCATAGGAGATCGCCGCCGTCCCTGCGCCGAAGACGCCCTGGACCTTGTTCGTGGCCAGCGCCTGTGCCGGCGGCAGGCCGGCCAGCATCAGGGCGGGGACGGTGATCAGCCCGCCCCCGCCGGCGATGGCATCGACGAAGCCGGCGGCGAATGCGGCGCCGGCCAGGAGCAGCACGAGATCGAGGGAGAGTTCGAACATGCCGCCCCTTTGGGATGCCGCGCGGGAAATGTAAAGCCGGCGCGGGCGGCGGGGTCGCATGGGTATTTGCGGAACGAAGAAGTTCTGGCGAAAGGCCGGGCGCGGCCTCTGCCGGTCGCCCGGCCGGTTGGGTATTTGGGAAAGGGCGAAACCGCTCAGGCGCGGGGATGGGCGGCGCGATAGACCGCCATCAGGTGGGCGTCGTCCACGCCGGTATAGACCTGGGTCGTGGACAGGCTGGCATGGCCCAGCAGCTCCTGGATCGTGCGCAGGTCGCCCCCCGCCGCCAGCAGATGCGTGGCGAAGGAGTGGCGCAGCGCATGCGGCGTTGCCGTCGGCGGCAGGCCCAGCACCTGGCGCGCCTGGCGCATCGCGGACGCGACCAGCGTGGGGCTGAGCCGGCCGCCGCGGGCGCCGCGAAACAGCGGCGCCTTGGCCTCCAGCGGATAAGGGCACAGGCGCAGGTAATCGGCGATGGCCTTGCGCGCGATGGGCAGGACCGGCACCTGGCGTTCCTTGCCGCCCTTGCCGCGGAGTGTCAGCACCTCGCGCAGCGGCCAGTCGGCGCCGTCGAGCCCCAGCGCCTCGGAGATGCGCAGCCCGCAGCCCCAGAGCAGCGTCAGCACCGCCGCGTCGCGGGCGGCGATCCAGGCCTCGGGATGGGCGCTGGCGGCGATGTCCAGCACCGCCTGCGCCTGGTCCGGCGCCAGCGGCCGCGGCAGCGAGCGGGTGAATTTCGGGCTGCGCGAGGCCAGCGCCCTGGAGGCGTCGAAGCCGTGGCGGTCCGACATCCAGCGGATGAAGCTGCGCGTCGCCGAAAGCCTGCGCGCCAGCGAGCGGGGCGAAAGCCCGCGGCCGCGCTCGGCGGCGGCAAAGGCCCGCATGTCGGATTGCGTCAGCCCGGCCAGCGTCGCCGGCAGGGCGGGCGTGCCGTGATAGCCGCCGAGGAAGGCCAGGAAGGCCAGAAGGTCGGCCTGATAGGCGCGGATGGTGTGGTCGGAACGGTCGCGGGTCGCGCGCTCGCTGTCGAGCCAGCGCGCGAGGTTCTCGGCCATGGCCGGGGCCAGCGCCAGGGGCTTGGCCCCGCCGGTCATGTCCTGAGCCAGGAGATCAGCACCAGCCGGAATGCCTGGCCGAAGAAGCGCAGAAGATCCGTGCCCTGGGCCGGGTTGAAGCGCCCCAGATCGGCCGAGCCCATCAGCAAGAGCGCCGGGAAGCGGCCGGGGCCGAGATCGATGGGCAGCAGCGCCTCGGAGCGGATCGGCGCGCGGGCCTCGCCATGGAAGGGCAAGGTCTCGCGCGCCACGCGGCGCAGCACGATGTCGTCGCCGCGCGGCATCCGCCGCCCGCCCGAGATCAGCCGGGCCACCGTGCCGGAGGGCGCGATCACCAGCGGGCCGCTGGCCTCGGGCGCCGGGATCTCGCCGCCCGATTCCATCACCAGCCGCAGGGTTTCCACCCGCAGGATCGGCGCCACGGCGATGTCGAGGTTTTCCAGGAACTCCTCGAAATCCGTCGGTTCCAGCAGCGACAGCACGGCGCGGTGGATGGTGTTCATCCCCGACTGGTTGTCATAGGCGGCCGAGATCACCGATTCATGCGCCGCCTCGAGCCGGTCGAGCCGCGATTCCAGCGCCTGCATGGCGCGGCCGCGGATGTCGATGACGTTCTCGCCCACCTCGGCCTCGCGCGCGCCGATTAGCGCGCGCATCAGGTCGCGATCCGCGAGGATCAGCTCGGGCTGTGCCAGCAGCCGGGCGCGGATCTCCTCGGTCAGTTCGGCCGCGGTCTGCTCGGTCATCAGACGATCTTCTGCCCGGTCTTGGCCCAGTCGGCGGTGAACTGCTCCAGCCCCTTGTCGGTCAGCACGTGATTCGCCATCGCCTTGATGACCGCGGGCGGGGCGGTGATGACGTCGGCGCCGATGCGGGCGGCGTCGGTGATGTGGTTCACCGAGCGGATCGAGGCGGCCAGGATCTGGGTCTGGAAGTCGTAATTGTCATAGATCTCGCGGATCTGGGCGATCAGTTCCATGCCGTCGAAGTTGATGTCGTCGAGCCGGCCGATGAAGGGGCTGATGAAGGTGGCGCCGGCCTTGGCGGCCAGGATCGCCTGCGCGGCCGAGAAGCACAGCGTCACGTTCACCTTGTGGCCCTGCGAGGACAGCGCCTTGCAGGCTTTCAGCCCGTCCCAGGTCAGCGGCACCTTGACGGTGATGTTCGGGGCGATCTTCACCAGGTGCTCGCCCTCGCGGATCATGTCCTCGGCCTTCAGGGCGACGACCTCGGCGCTGACCGGGCCCTCGACGATGTCGCAGATCTCCTTGGTGACTTCCAGGATGTCGCGGCCCGATTTCAGGATCAGCGACGGGTTGGTGGTGACGCCGTCCACCATGCCAAGGTCGTTCAATTCGCGGATCGCGGCGACGTCGGCGGTATCGACAAAGAATTTCATGGGAGGGAGCCCTTCTTGCGGTTTTGCCGTGGGTTTAGCGCATAACAGCCGGCGCGTGAAGTCCGGCCTGCGCGGCTTGCGGGCCCGGCTTGCGGGGCAGGGCGCCGACATGCCACTAGTGGCGGACCTTTTGGATCACGCTTATCCGCCGCTGCCGCAGGAGGAATGCACTTGGAAGCCCTTCAGCCCGATCTCGTCGCCCTGTTGCCGGCCCTGGCCGCCGGTCCGTTCCTGGTCGGAAACTGGCCGCTGCTGCTGCTGATCGGCTGGGCGGCGCTGCCGGCCTGAGATGTCCCCGCCGCTCTTCTATCCCCATGGCGCGCGCATCGCGGTGCTGACGCAGGAGGTGGTCGGCATCCTCGACTATCTCGCGCCCGAGGGCGGCGTGCGGCTGGGCCAGCTGGTCGTGGTGCCGCTGGGCCCGCGCCGGGTGATGGGCGCGGTCTGGGGGCCGGGGATCGGCGATTTCGACGCGGCCAAGCTGCGGCCGGTAGCGCGGCTGATCGACGCGCCGCCGCTGGCGCCGGGGATGATCGAATTCCTGGCCCGCATGGGCGAATACACGCTGACGCCGCTGCCCTCGCTTTTGCGCATGGCGACGCGGGCGCCGGACCTGGACCAGCCGCCCTCGGCCCGGCGCATCATCCATCGCGCCGGGCCGGAGCCCGCGCGCATGACCGATGCCCGCGCCGCCGTGCTGCGGGTGATCGAGGATCACGGCGGCGCCGGCTTCGCGCCGGGCGAGCTGGCGCAGTTGGCCGGGGTCAGCGCGTCGGTGGTGCAGGGGCTGGTCAAGGCCGGCGCGCTGGCCGAGGTGCTGGCGCCGCGCGACGTGCCCTATCCGAAGCTGGATCCCGGCCTGCCGGGCAAGCCGCTGGCCGAGGACCAGGCCGAGGCCGCCGAGACCCTGCGCGCGGCGCTGAAGACCCGCGGCTATGGCACCACGCTGCTGCGCGGCGTCACCGGCTCGGGCAAGACCGAGGTTTACCTCGAGGCGGTCGCGGAATGCCTGCGCCAGGGCCGGCAGGCGCTGGTGCTGCTGCCCGAGATCGCGCTTTCGGCCGAGTTCCTCGACCGGGTCGAGGCGCGCTTCGGCGCCCGGCCCGGGGAATGGCATTCGGGCATCACCCGCAGCGAGCGGCGGCGGCTGTGGACCATGGCGGCCACGCATCATGTCGGGCTGGTGGTGGGCGCGCGTTCGGCGCTGTTCCTGCCCTTTGCCGATCTGGGTCTGATCGTCGTCGATGAGGAACACGATTCCAGCTACAAGCAGGAGGATGCGGTCTATTACAGCGCCCGCGACATGGCGGTGCTGCGCGCCAGCATCGAGGCCGCGCAGGTGGTGCTGGCCTCGGCCACGCCTTCGGTCGAAAGCTGGGTGAACGCGGCCTCGGGGAAATATCGCCGCCTCGACCTGCGCGCCCGCTATGGCACGGCGGACCTGCCCGAGATGGGCACCATCGACCTGCGCCAGCAGGAGATGGAGAAGGGCCGCTGGATCAGCCCCCGGCTTGCCGCCGAGATCGCGCTGCGCAAGGAACGCGGCGAGCAGTCGCTGCTGTTTTTGAACCGGCGCGGCTATGCGCCGATCACCGCCTGCCGCGCCTGCGGCCAGCAGATCGGCTGCGACCATTGCGACGCCCGCATGGTCGAGCATCGCTTCCAGAACCGCCTGGTCTGCCACCAATGCGGCGCGACCAGGCCGATCCCGACTGCCTGTCCCGCCTGCGGCGTCGAGGGCAAGATGACCGCCATCGGGCCGGGGGTGGAACGGCTGGCCGAGGAAGTGGCCGAGCGTTTCCCCGAGGCGAAGGCGACGGTGCTGTCCTCGGACCTGTTCCATTCGGCCCGGGCGCTGAAGGAGGCGATCGCCGAGATCGGCGCCGGCGGCACCGATATCATCATCGGCACGCAGATCGTCGCCAAGGGCCACAACTTCCCGCGCCTGACGCTGGTCGGCGTGATCGACGCCGACCTGGGCCTGCAGGGCGCCGACCTGCGCGCGGCCGAGCGCAGCTTCCAGCTGATGCGGCAGGTCGCCGGCCGGGCCGGGCGCGAGGGTGGCGATGCGCGGGGGCTGGCGCTTCTGCAGACCCATCAGCCCGAGCATCCGGTGATCCGCGCCATCCTGTCGGGCGAGGACGAGGCGTTCTGGGATGCCGAGGCGGCGGCGCGGCAGGCGGCGGGGATGCCGCCCTTCGGCCGGCTGGCCGGGATCATCCTGTCGCATCCCGACCAGCCGGTGGTCGAGGACTATGCCCGCGAACTGGCCCGCCGCGCCGAGCCGCTGCGCGCCATCGGCGCCGAGCTGTTCGGCCCGGCGCCGGCACCCATCGCCCGCATCCGCGCGCGCTACCGGGTGCGGATGCTGATCCGGGCGCCGCGGCAGGCGCCGGTGCAGGGCGCGATTTCGCAATGGTTGCAGGCGGCGCCCAAGCCGCCGACCAATCTGCGGCTGGCGGTGGACATCGACCCGCAGAGCTTTCTCTAGGCGCAAGCCGCGCTCCGCGCCCTGCGACGGTATGCATGGCCAGCGCAAGCGGCGGGCCGATGAAGCCGCCCGGCCCGCGTCTTCTTCGTTCTGCAAATACCCCCCGCAAGCTTTCCGGCAGCGCCGAGATCGCAGAGTCAGGCCCGACAGTGAAGGGCCGGCCGGCCAGCCCGCATGATCCCCGGCTCCGGGTGGACCGGGTCGGGCGGGCGTGGGGGCCGCACCGATCGCGGCATGAAAAACCCCCAGGAACCGATGGCTCCTGGGGCTGCAATCGTTACCACTACCAATCCCCCGGGCAAGCGTCGCCGGGCGCCGTCCAGGGGCAGGAACGGATTACGACCGCAGATCGAAGCGGTCGGCCTCCATCACCTTCGCCCAGGCGGCGACGAAATCCGCGACGAACTTGCCGCCATTGTCGTCCTGGGCATAGACCTCGGCATAGGAGCGCAGGATCGAGTTCGAGCCGAACACCAGATCCAGCCGGGTCGCCGTCCATTTCACCGCGCCGGTCTTGCGGTCGCGGATCTCGTAATGGTCGCCGGCCTTGGCCCAGGTATTGGCCATGTCGGTCAGGTTCACGAAGAAATCCGTGGTCAGCGCGCCCTCGCGGTCGGTGAAGACGCCGTGCTTGCTGCCGCCATGGTTGGTGCCCATCGCCCGCATGCCGCCGACCAGGACCACCATCTCGGGTGCGGTCAGGCCCATCAGCTGAGTGCGGTCCAGCATCAGTTCCTCGGGGGCGACGGCATAGTCCTTTTTCAGCCAGTTGCGATAGCCGTCATGGATCGGCTCCAGCACCGCGAAGCTGTCGGCATCGGTAATCGCGTCCGTGGCGTCGCCGCGGCCGGGCGAGAAGGGCACCTCGACGTCATAGCCCGCCGCCTTGGCCGCCAGTTCCACGCCGACATTGCCGGCCAGGACGATGGTGTCGGCGACGCTGGCGCCGAACTCGGCTGCCAGCGGCTCCAGCACCGAAAGCACCTTTTGCAGCCGGGCGGGTTCATTGCCTTCCCAGTCCTTTTGCGGGGCCAGGCGGATGCGCGCGCCATTGGCGCCGCCGCGCATGTCCGAGCCGCGGAAGGTGCGCGCCGAATCCCAGGCGGTCGCCACCATCTCGGCTACCGTCAGCCCGCTTTCGGCGATGCGCGCCTTGAGCCCGGCGATGTTCCAGTCGCGGTTGCCGGCCGGAACCGGATCCTGCCAGATCAGGTCTTCGGTCGGGGCTTCGGGGCCGATATAGCGCGCCTTCGGCCCCATGTCGCGATGGGTCAGCTTGAACCAGGCGCGGGCGAAGGCGTCGCTGAACGCCTCGAAATCGTTCATGAAGCGCAGCGAGATCTCGCGATAGATCGGGTCCACTTTCAGCGCCATGTCGGCATCGGTCATCATCGGCATGTGGCGGATCGAGGGATCCTCGACATCGACCGGCTTGTCCTCGTCGGCAATGCTGATCGGTTCCCATTGCGAGGCGCCCGCCGGGCTGTGGGTCAGCGTCCATTCATGCTTGAACAGCATCTGGAAGAAGCCGTTGTCCCATTGCGTCGGGTTGGTCGTCCAGGCGCCTTCCAGGCCCGAGACCATGGTGTTGCGCCCGATGCCACGGCCCTTGGTGTTCATCCAGCCCAGGCCCTGGAACTCCGGCTCGGCGGCCTCGGGATCGGGGCTGAGGTCGGCGACATTGCCGTTGCCGTGGCACTTTCCGATGGTGTGGCCGCCGGCGGTCAGCGCCACGGTTTCCTCATCGTTCATGCCCATGCGGGCGAAGGTCTCGCGCATCTGGTAGGCGGTGGCCTGCGGGTCCGACCGGCCGTTCACCCCCTCGGGGTTGACGTAGATCAGGCCCATCTGCACGGCGGCCAGCGGGTTGGCCAGCGTCTCGGCCTTGGTCACGTCGTCATAACGGCTGTCGCTGGGGGCCAGCCATTCCTTTTCCTCGCCCCAATAAGTGTCCTTTTCGGGGTGCCAGATATCTTCGCGGCCGAAGGCGAAGCCATAGGTCTTGAGGCCCGCGACCTCATAGGCGACGGTGCCGGCCAGCACGATCAGGTCGGCCCAGGAGACCTTGTTGCCGTATTTCTTCTTGATCGGCCACAGCAGGCGGCGGCCCTTGTCGGTGTTGACGTTGTCCGGCCAGCTGTTCAGCGGCGCAAATCGCTGGTTGCCGGTATTGGCGCCGCCACGGCCGTCGCTGGTCCGGTAGGAACCGGCCATGTGCCAGGCGGTGCGGGCGAACATGCCGACATAGCTGCCCCAGTCGGCCGGCCACCAGTCCTGGCTGTCGGTCATCAGCGCGCGCAGGTCGGCCTTCAGCGCCTCGACATCCAGCTTTTTCAGTTCTTCGCGATAGTTGAAGTCCTTGCCCAGCGGGTTGGTCTTGCTGTCGTGCTGGTGCAGGATGTCGAGGTTCAGCGCATTGGGCCACCAGGCCGTGACCGAGCTGCCCATCGCGGTGTTCCCGCCATGCATCACCGGGCATTTGCCGGTGGTCTTGATGTCGTTTCCGTCCATGATAGCTCTCCTTTTGCTGGGTCGCGTCACCGGGGCGACGCAGGTACCGGGTGCGGAATATGGCTGTCATGCAACCGCAGCATGCGTCTCCTGCGAATCTGCATATCCTCTTGAGACAGGTTCTAGCAGCTTTCGGAATTATTGTAATTTATAAGTTTTAATTTACATGATAATTTCTGATTATGACATGGAGCGACCTGTCCGTGGCCCTTGCGCCGGTGGCGTGGACGGGCCTTCGTGGTCGGCGAAAGGGGTCAGCCGCGCGGCCGGGCGCGGTCCATCAGGCTGCGGATCCAGCGGCCCGAGGCCCAGGCCGCCGGGACGCCCAGCACCACCGCCGCGCCGGCGGCCTGCATGGGCGGCAGCACCGGCAGGCCGGTCCAACTGGCCAGCAGCGACAGCATGAACAGGTTGATCCAGACCGCCGCTGCCGCGAAGGGATAGAACAGCAGCGCCAGTTTCCAGGCCGGCCAGCCGTCAGTGGCTGGTTCCGTCCTCGAAGGTGATCTTGTTCCAGACATTGTATTTCCCCGAAGGCTTGCGCATCGGCAGCCGTTTCACCTCGTCCAGCGTCCTGGCATCATAGACCACGACCGCGCCCTCGTCCTCCCACAGCGAGACCAGCACGTGACTGCCGTCGCGGGTGAACTCGCTATGGGCGAAGGTCTGGCCCGGAAAGGGCGCCAGCGTCTTGACGATCTCCAGCGTGTTCTTGTCGATCACATGCATCTCGTCCTTGTGCGGGCCGAAGAACACGTCGGCCCAGACATAGGGGCTGGCGGCATGGCCACGCAGGAAGAAGCCGGGACCATCGGTCTTGATCTGCTTGACCAGGCTCCAGTCCTGCATGTCGATGACCGAAAGCACGCCCTCGCCCAGATGCGGGGTGGCCATGACGCGGCGGCCGTCCCGTTCCCAGGTGATGCCCGAGCCCAGATGCGGCATGCCGGGCAGGGGCAGTTCCGCCACCTTGTGCCCGTCGTCCAGGTCGATCACCACGCCCTTGTCGCCGTCGCGGTTGGCCCCGATCAGCTGGCGATAGTCGGGCGAGAAGAAGAAATCGTCCAGCGGCTCGTCGATGGGGATGCGGCGGACGGACAGGTCGGCGGTCGCGACCTCCCAGATCTCGGGCGCGTCCTTCAGCGCCAGCACGAAGCTTTCGCGCTGCGGCGCCTGATAGACGGCACTGACCCGGCTGGGGGTGCCGTCCACCTCGGTCTCGATCAGCCGCAGCGGGTTCAGGTCGGCATCCAGGATGGTCAGGCTTTCCGGCAGGTAGTTCGCCACCGCGATGCGCTGGCCGTCCGGGCTGATAGCGATGTTGCGGCTGTTCAGCGCGGCGCGAATGCGGCCGACCTCGGCCAGCGTCCAGATGTCGTATTTCTGCACCCAGCCGTCGCGCGACATGATGTAGACGAAGCGCCCGTCGGGGCTGAATTTCGGCCCGCCATGCACGGCGAAGGGGGTGGCGAAGCGGTCCAGCACCTCGAACGTGTCGCCGTCCAGCACGCTGACGTGATGGTCGCCGGTCTCGACCACCAGGGTGATGTTCAGCGGATCGGCGGCAAAGACCGGCTTTTCCGCGGGCTGGTAGTCGGCATTCATCTCGCGGCTGGCGGCGATCTGGTCGGTGCCCCAGTCGGGGCGGTCTTCCAGCGGCGTGGTGACGTAACCCACCAGCGCGGCGATGTCCTCGGGCGACAGCCGGTCGGCGAAACCCTCCATCTGGGTCGAGACCCGGCCCTGGGCGATCACCGCGTCGATGCCGCGCAGCCGGCCCAGGGTTTCGGGGATCAGCGCCGGGCCGGTGCCGCCCAGCCGGTCCTCGCCATGGCACGACGCGCAATGCTCGGCATAGTCGGCGGCCGGGTCGGCATGGACCGCCAGCGGCAGGGCGAGCAGCAGGCTAAAGAAAGCGATGGGCCGGATCATGGCTTTTTCCCCGGAAAGGCGTGACGGCAAGGCGGTCCAGGTCGGCGCCCTCGGCGCCGATCTCGGAGCCCGAGAGATAGCAGGCCGGATCCTCGGCCCAGGGGTCGCCGGTCAGTTGCAGCGCCCGGATGCGGGTATTGCCGCCGCAGACCGCCTGATAGGCGCAGGCACCGCAGCGCCCCTTCAGCGGCCGCGGCCGGGTGCGCAGCGTGGCCAGGATCGGGTCGTCCCCGGTCCAGATCGCCGAGAACGGCCGTTCCTTGACCGAGCCCAAGGTATAGTCCGACCAATAGGTGTCGGGATGGACGCGGCCCTGCGGGTCGATATTGCCGACGCCGAGCCCCGAGGAATTGCCGCCCCAGGCCTGCAGATGCGCGCGCAGATGCGCGACGGCGGCGGGCGCAAAGCGCGTCTCGGCCCAACGCAGGAAATAGACCGCATCGGCATCGTTGTTGCCGGTGACGACCTCCAGCGGCTCGCCCCGCTCGACCGCCTGCCAGGCGCGGGCGATCAGCAGGTCCATGGCGCGGCGGGTGCGGGCATGTTCGGTATCCTCGCCCCGGTGCTTGTCGCCGCGCCCGGCATAGACCAGATGCGACAGGTAGAACTTGTCCACGCCCTCGTCGCGGCACAGGTCCAGCATGGCGGGCAGGTGATGGGCATTGCCCTCGGTGATGGTGAAGCGCAGGCCCACCTTGACGCCCTGCGCCTTGCAGGCCCGCACCCCGGCCAGCGCCTGGTCGAAGGCCCCCTCGACGCCGCGGAACCAGTCGTTCACCGCCCCGATCCCGTCGAGCGAGATGCCGACATAGTCGAAGCCCAGCCCGGCCAGCCGCTCCACGTTGCCGGCGTCGATCTTGGTGCCGTTGGTGGACAGCGACAGGTGGCGGAAGTCCAGCCGCCGTGCCTCCTCGGCCAGTTCCCAGAAGTCGAAGCGCGACATCGGCTCGCCCCCCGACAGGATCAGCGCCGGGATGCGGAAATCCGACAGGTCGCGCAGCACCGCCATGGCCTGGTCATGCGAAAGCTCGCCCGGAAAGGGCCGGTCGGCCGAGACGGTATAGCAATGGCGGCATTTCAGGTTGCAGCTGCGGGTCAGGTTCCAGATCACCACCGGGCGGACCGCATCCGGCCGGCTGCGGCGGCGCGGCGGCGAGGGGTCCAGAAGCTGGTGCATATATTGGGTCAGGCGGAACATGGCTTTGCCTTTCTTAGCCGTCCTTCAGGCGCAGGCCGGTCTTTTTCAGGATCCGGGTGGAATAGAGGATGTCGTCGGCCCGGCAGGCGGCGCCCAGCAGCGCGCGGACCTGGGCGCGCTTTTGCTCGACCTCGGCGCGGCTCTGGCCGTGCAGCATGGCGAACAGGTTGTAGCGCCAGACCGGCGCGCGCGGGCGCAGGTAGCAATGCGTCACGAAATCCAGCGCGCCGATCCTTTCGCCCAGGGCCTCGGCCTGCGCGTCGTCCACGTCCCAGACGCTCATGCCGTTGGCGATCATTCCCAGCGCATAGTGGTTGGGCGCGATGGCGATGCGGCGGATCACGCCCTGCGCATGCAGGATCGACAGCCGGGTGATGACCTGCGTCTCGGTCAAGCCCAGCTCGGCGGCGATCCGGGCATAGGGCGCCTCGTCCAGCGGCAGGCCGGCCTGCGTGGCGGCGATCAGCCGGCGGTCGGTATCGTCCAGGACCGTCATGCCGCCACCCGAAAGCCGATGAAGAACTCCCGCAGCTTGGGAAAGCGCCAGACGGTCAGCCCGGTTTCGGCCTCGATGCGCCCGGCGGTCTCGGCGATGCCTTCGGGCGTGGCGGTGGCCAGCACGAACCACATGTTCAGCGCATGATCGCGGGCATAGTTATGCGCCACCTCGGGATGGGCGTTGACCAGCGCGGCGATGCGGTCGAAATCCGCCTGCGGCGCGGAAAGCGCGCAAAGGCAGAAGGCCCCGCCCATCGCCGCGGCGTCGTAGAACGGGCCGAAGCGGGTGATGGCGCCGATCGCGCGCAGGCGTTCCAGCCGCTCGATCAGCTGGGCGCCGGTCAGGCCAAGCGCCGCGCCGGCATCGTCGAAGGGGCGGGGGGTCAGGGGAAACCCCTCTTGCAGGCGGTTCAGGATGGCGCGGTCGGTATCGTCCAGCGCCTCGGGCGGCAGGGTCTGGCGGCTCATGCGGCAACCTCGGCGATGACGGCGCCCCGCTGGCGAAAGCAGCGGGTCGAGAACAGGATACGATGCGGCACGCCTTGCAGTTCGGGCAGGGCGCGGGCCTGGACCAGCACCTCCATCGCCTCGGCGCGCGAGCGGGCGTGGATCATGCAGAACAGCGGCCAGTTCCACAGCCCCGGCACCGTGCGGCGCTGATAGCACAGCGTCACGCCGGGCACTGCGGCCAGCGCCGTTCCGGCCGCCTCGACCGCCGGTTCGGGCAGGCGCCAGACCACCATGGCGTTTTCGCACCAGCCAAGCGCACGATGCCGCACGATCACGCCCACGCGGGTCAGGATGCGCGCCGCCGCAAGCGCCCGGATGCGCGAGATCACCTCGGCCTCGCTGCGGCCGAGCGCCTGCCCCAGCGCCACGAAGGGGCGCGGCACCAACGCCAGCCCGGTGGTCAAGGCCTGCATCAGCGCCTTGTCGCGCGGGCGCAGGACGTCCAGGTCGGCGGGCCGGTCCAGCGCCATGGCGCGGCGCGGGCCGATCAGCGGAAAGCCCAGGTCGATGTTGAAGGCCCGCACCAGCGGCAGCGACAGGGGCACCAGCCCCGTTGCCGTCTCGATCCGGACCAGGCTTTCCTCCAGCGCCTCGGCATCGGGAGCGGTGGCGACGAACCACAGGTTCCAGTCGCTGCCCTCGCGCAGATAGGAATGGTTGACGCCGGGCTCGGCCCCGACCAGCGCCGCGACCTTGTCGATGCGCCGCACCGGCACGCGCAGCGCGGCCAGCGTCGAGGCGCCGGCGGTGTTCGGCCGGCAGGTGGCGCCGATGCGGGCGATCAGCCCCTCGTCGCGCAGGCGGGCCAGGCGGGCGATCACCTCGGCCTCGCTGGTGTTGAGGCGGTTGGCGATGGCGGCGAAAGGCCGGGTTTCCAGCGGCAGGTCGCGCTGGAAACCGTCAAGCAGGCGCAGGTCCAGATCATCCATGTCATAACCCCGTGCGATGCGCGCGATCGGTGAAGAAGATGCCCGAGGGCGCGCGGGCCTCGATCTCGCCCAGCACCTCGCGGGTGCGGGTGTCGCGGATCTCGACCCGGTCCTCGTCGCGGACCGACAGCCAGACCTCGCGCCCGCGCGGGGCGAATTCCATGTGCAAGACGCCCTTGCCGGGGGTCAGCGTGTCCAGAACCTCGTGGGTCAGCACATCGACCACTTGCAGCTTGTCGTTGTCGGGCGGGGCGAAGTTCACCCAGACCTCGCGCTTGTCGGGGCGGGCCAGGGCAAAGACCGGCTGGCCGGCCAGGTCGGTGCGGGCGATCTCGGTCAGGTCCGCGGCATCGACCCAAAGCAGTTGGTGCAGCCCCACGGCGGGCAGGGCGAAAAGCCCCTCGGCCAGCGTCCAGCCTTGCAGATGCGGCATCTTGTAGACCGGCAGGTCCGGCAGGTCCTTGCCGTAATCGGGCAGGAAGCGCGTGACTTTGGGCGGATCCTGCCACAGATCGACCTGCACCAGCCCCTTTTCGCCGAACAGCCCGACGATATAGTGCCGCCCGTCGCCGGTCAGCAGCGCGTCATAGGGATTGGCGCCGATGCCCTCCAGCTTGGTGACTGCCGGCTGCGCGGCATCGGTGGAATGGTCGAGGATCCAGACCTCACCCGTGTCCCAGGTCGCGACGACGAAGCGCGAGCCCGGCGCATCGGCGATGCCCACGGTCTTGGAGCCCATCGGCACATCCGCCACCAGTTCCAGCGTCTCGGCGTCGAAGACCTTGACGCCGCCCGGCTCGTAATTCGCCACCGCCACCAGCCGGCCGTCGTCCGAGATGGCGCCGCCGATGGAATTGCCGGCCTGCACCACGCGGCGGACCATCTGCCGGGTCAGGATGTCGACCTTGGTCAAGCCGCCGTCGCGGCCGAAGACATAGGCGAAGCGTTCGTCGGGGGAATAGACCAGGCTGGCATGGGACAGATCGCCCAGCCCCTCGATCCGGCCGAGCGCGGCGCGTTCGCTGCGATCCACGACCAGCAGCGAGCCGGCCTCGCGCTCGACGATCAGGCCCAGATCGCCGGTGCCGCGCAACTCGTCGGCCAGCGCCGGGCTGGCGATCAGCAGGAGGGCGGCGAGAGTTGCCTTGAGCATCATTCCGTCTCCGTCGTCAGAAGGTAATCGGCGATCCAGCGCGCCTCGTCCTCGGTCAGCAGCGGGCGCCAGCCGGGCATGGCGGTGCCGGGCATGCCGTCCAGGATCACGCCGCTCAGGTCGTCGACGTCGCGCCCGGCCAGCGCCCCGGCGGTGATCGGCCGGCCCAGCCCGCCGGTCAGCCGCAAGCCGTGGCAGGAACCGCAATCCTGCCGCACCAGATGGCGCAACTGGTCCTGCCGCGCGGCATCGGGCGGTCCCGCAACCGCGGTCCCGGCCAAAAGCGCCAGCAGGAGCGCCAGCCTAGCCATGCGCCACCAGCCGCCATTCCGGGCGGTAAAGCCCCTGCGGCAGGGCGCCATCCTCGGCCAAGGCCGCGACATGGCCGACGATGAACAGCACCGGCGCCGGCAGCGGCTCGGCCGCCAGGGCGGCGGCGATGCCCGACAGCGTGGCGCGCAGTCGCCGTTCCTGCGGCGTGCTGGCCTGCGACACGGCCAGCACCGGCAGGTCGGCGGGCATGCCGTGGGCGATCAGCTCGGCCGCGATCTCGGCCATGTTCGCCGCGCCCATATAGACGGCCAGCGTGGTCTGCGGATCGGCCAGCGAGGCCCAGTCGAGGTCCAGCGCCGCGTCCCGCGCCCGGTGGCCGGTGACATGGCGCAGCCCGGTCGCGAGCCCGCGATGCGTCAGCGGAAACCGGGCCGAGGCGGCCGCCCCCTGCGCCGCGGTGATACCGGGCACATAGTCGCAGGGGATGCCGGCGCGGATCACGGCCTCGAACTCCTCGCCGCCGCGGCCGAAGATGGTCGGATCGCCGCCCTTGAGCCGCGCCACGGTCAGGCCGGCGAGGCCCAGTTCGACCAGCAGGGCGTTGATCTCATCCTGCGGCACCGGGTGGAAGCCCGCCGCCTTGCCCACCGGGATGCGCCGGACATGGGCGGGGACGCAGGCCATCACCTCGTCCGAGACCAGCCGGTCATGCACCACCACATCCGCCTGCTGCAAAAGCCGCAGCGCCCGCAGCGTCAGCAATTCCGGGTCGCCCGGACCGGCGCCGATCAGATCGACCCTGCCCAGTCCCGCCTTGCCCGCTGCCGCGTCGTTCAAGTTGCGCGCGGCCATGCCTGGCGCCGCGCCGCCCGTCACCGTCTTGCCGGCCATGTCGAACCCCATTGAAATACTGCCGGAGCGGGGGCGCGAACGCCCCCGCCTGGGTCGTGACCGCTCAATAGGTGTCGGTCATGGTGTTGTAGACGTTGAACTTGCCGGTGGGCGTCACCAGCCGCTCGTCCTTGATGACGTGCTTAAGTTCCAGCGTCTTGTCGTCCACCACGACCAGCGCCGATTCCTGGTCCTTGCCGTTCCAGACGCTGAACCAGACCTCGGTGCCGTCCTTGTTGAACTCGCCCTGCACGACGCGGGGCTGGCCTTCGGTGATGCCGGCCCATTCGGCGATGGGCAGGGTCTTGAACTCGGGGTCCGAACCGTCGCCCGTCATCGCCTTGATGTCGAAGACCGCGACCGAGCCGGAAATCTCGGCCTCGGGGTTCAGGGTCGCATCGACATAGAGATATTGCGAGTTCGGGTGCGTCTTGATGAACAGCGAGCCGCCCCCCAGCGCCGGGAAGCTGTCGAGGATCTTCCAGGCATTGTCGGGATGGCCCTCGGGATCGGTGCCGATCAGCGCCACCGAATCGTCGCCCATATGCGAGGTCGCCCAGACCGGCCCGAAGGTCGGGTGGACGAAGTTCGCGCCGCGGCCCGGATGCGGGGTCTGGCCGCCGGTATCCTCGATCGCGACCAGCTTGCCTTCCTTGGTGTCGATCACCACCAGCTTGTTGCGGGCGTTCGCCGCGGTGATGAAATAGCGGTGCGAGCCGTCCAGGCCGCCGTCGTGCAGGAAGCGTTCGGCGCTGATCTCGGTGGTCTTGAGGTTGTCGAGGTCGGTATAGTCCACCAGCAGGATCTTGCCCGTTTCCTTGACGTTCACGATGAACTCGGGCCGGTAATGGCTGGCGAGGATCGCGGCGACGCGCGGCTCGGGGTGATATTCCTGCTCGTCATAGGTCATGCCGCGCGTGGACTGGATCTTTTTCGGCTCCAGCGTCTCGCCGTCCATGATGACGTATTGCGGCGGCCAATAGGCCCCGGCGATGGCGTATTTGTCCTCCCAGCCCTCCATCTTCGAGGTCTCGATGGAACGCGCCTCCGAGCCGATCTTGATCTCGGCAACGGTGGTGGGCTCCTTCATCCACAGGTCGATCATGTTGACCTTGCCGTCGCGGCCGATCACGAACAGGTAGCGGCCCGATGCGGACAGCCGGCTGATATGGACGGCATAGCCGGTGTCGAGGACCGACTTGATCTCGTAGGTGGCGCCGTCGATCAGCGCGATCTGGCCGGCGTCGCGCAGGGTGACGCTGAACAGGTTTTCCAGATCCCAGTCGTTTTCCTGCTGGGTCGGCCGGTCTTCCGGCGCGACATGCACCTTCCAGGATTCGCGCATCTCCTTCATGCCGAATTCCGGCGGCGCGGCCGGGTCCAGAAGCAGGTAGTTGGCCATCAGGTCGACCTGCTCGGCCGACAACTCGCCCGAGGTGCCCCAGTTCGGCATCCCCGCCGGCGAGCCGTAGGTGATGAAGCTTTGCAGATAGTCAAAGCCCAGATCGCGGGTCAGGTCAGGGGTCAGCGCCTTGCCGGTCGCGCCTTTGCGCAACACGCCGTGGCAGCCGGCGCAGCGTTCGAAATAGATCTTGTTGGCCTCGTTGTATTGGGCATCGGACAGCGCCGAAACGCCCTCGGGCGCGCCGGGCGCCGCGACATCCTGCTGCGCAAGGTTGTCCAGCGAGGGCTCATAGCGATTGTCGGTGCGCGTCTTGTGGTCCTCCAGCGCGGCGGCTGGATCCTTTGGCGGTGCGACCTGTTCCTGTGCCGAGGCCGCAAGCGGTCCAAGGACAAGGGCCAGGGCTGCCGAGGCCAGGAGGCCGGGTCTGGCGAATGGAGTCCTTTGTCTCATCTGGCTTTCCTATTTGCTGGCGCGCGTTCACGCCGTTCCTGTGCGGAATTTGCGCGCAAGGCTTTGACCATTGTTAAGGCCGGGGTGCGGCATTCGCGCCATCTGCAGGGAAACCCTGGGATGCGGATGGCGATGCCGGTCAAATTTCCTCTTGCCCCCTGGCGCCTGCTGCCGGCGTTGCTGGCGCTGGTGCTGCTGATTCTGCCGGCGGGGGCCGAGCCGCCGGCCGCCCCCGACGCGATGCTGGCCCAGGCGCTGTTCGACGCCGAGGGGCCGGTGGTGCTGGACCGCCGCGAAACCCCGGCGCCGGGCTGGCGCGTCAGCCGCGACGGCCAGGCGTTGGGCATGATCGGCTCGACCTGGGAGATCGCGGCGACCACCGGCTATTCCGGCAAGCCGCTGGACGTGCTGGTCGCCGTCACGCCGCAAGGGGTCATCGCCGGGGCCAGGCTGGTGCGCCAGACCGAGCCGGTGCTGAGCCTGGGCATTTCCGAGGCGCATATCGCCGCCTATGTGGACGGCTTTCGCGGCGTCGATCTGTCGCAGGGCGAAGCACGGGGCCGGGCGCTGCCGGACGCGATCTCCCGCGCCACGGTCTCGACCGGGGTGATTCGCGACGGCATCCTGCGCAGCGGCCGGGTGCTGGCCCAGGCGCAGGGGCTGGGCGGCGGCGGCATCGACCGCGTCGGCTACCGCCCCGCGACCTGGGCCGAACTGCTGGCCGAGGGGGCCTTCGGCCATGCCTCGATCTCGATGGCCGAGGCGGCGCGGGCCTTTGCCGACGCCAAGGTGGCCATCGAGCCCTCGGATGCGCCCTTCCTGGACCTTTATGCCGGGCTGATCGACCCGCCAACCGTCGGGCGCAACCTGCTGGGCGCGCGGGACTTCACCGCCGTCGCGGGCGCCCTGCAACCCGGCCAGGCGCTGGTCGCGGTGCTGTCGCGCGGGCTTTACAGTCCGCGCGGCGCGGATTGGCGCCGCTCGGGCCGCTTCGAGCGCATCGGTTTCGAACAGGGCGCGCTGCGGATCGAGCCGCAGGACGGCGATTTCGTCATGGTCGAGAAGCTGGCGCTGCCCGACGCGCCGGCCTTCAGGGAAATAAGCCTGTTCCGGCTGAACATCGACCCGGCTGCTGGCGGCATCGATCCGCGCCGGCCCTTCGACCTGGTGGTGACGGCAACCCGGCCGCTGGCGGCGGGGGGCGCGGGGGCGTTGCCCATCCGCGCCACCATCCGCCTGCCCGCGGCCTATACCGTCGCCGACGCCCCCGCCGTCCCGCTGTGGCAGGAGTTCTGGCTGAAAAAGATCCCCGGCATCGCCGTGGTCGGCGCCATGCTGTTCGTGCTGGCGCTGATCCTGTTCGGGCAAGAGGCGCTGGTGCGCCGGCCGCGGCTGTGGCGCCGTGTGCGGCTGGGCTTTCTGGCCACGACGCTGGTGGTGCTGGGCTGGGGGCTGAACGGCCAGCTTTCGGTGGTGCAGGTGGTGGCCTTCCTGAACGCGCTGCTGTCCGGCTTTCGCTGGGAAACCTTTCTGATCGAGCCGATCATCTTCCTGATCTGGTCCGCCGTGGCGCTGGGGCTGCTGTTCTGGGGCCGCGGCGTGTTCTGCGGCTGGCTGTGCCCCTTCGGCGCGCTGCAAGAGCTGATGAACGCTGCCGCCCAGCGGCTGGGGGTGCGGCAGATCGCCGTGCCGCAGGCCCTGCACGAACGGCTTTGGGTGATCAAGTACACGCTGTTCGTCGCCATCGTGGCGCTGAGCTTTTACAGCATGGAGCAGGCGCTGATCCTGGCAGAGGCCGAGCCGTTCAAGACCGCGATCTCGATGCGCTTCCTGCGTGCCTGGCCCTTCGTGCTCTTCGCGCTTGCGGTGCTGGCGGGCGGGCTGTTCATCGAGCGGTTCTATTGCCGCTATCTCTGCCCGCTGGGGGCGGGGCTGGCGATCCCGGCCAAGCTGAAGATCTTCGACTGGCTCAAGCGCCGCCCGCAATGCGGCCGCGAATGCCGGCTGTGCGAGACGAAATGCACCGTCGGCGCCATCGACCCGCTGGGCCGGATCAACCCGAACGAATGCGTGCTGTGCCTGCGCTGCCAGGTGGTGATGAACGACCCCGGCACCTGCCCGGTGCTGAAACGCCGCGCCCGCAGCGCCGCCGCCCCGACCGGAGAAGCGCCATGAACCGCCGCCGTTTCCTGCTGCTGACCGCCTGCGCCGCGCTGCCCGGCATGGCGAAGGCCGCGCCCGAGGAATGGCAGGGCCGCGCCATGGGTGCCGATGTCGCCCTGCGGCTGCACGGGGCAAGCCCGGCGCAGGCCCGCGGCTTCTTCGCCGAGGCGGCGCGGCTGCTGGCCCATGTCGAAAACCTGTTCTCGCTGCATCGCGATTCCGATTTGGCGCGGCTGAACCGCGACGGGCGGCTGCGCTTTCCCGCTGCCGGGATGGTGGAACTGCTGGCCCTGTCAGACCGGCTGCACCGTGCCACCGGCGGCGCCTTCGACCCGACCGTGCAGCCGCTGTGGCTGGCGCGGGCGCGGGGCGGGGACGAGGCCGCGGCCCGCGCCCTGGCCGGCTGGGATGCGGTCGCCTGGTCGCGGTCCGAGGTGCGGCTGGCCCGCCCCGGCATGGCGCTGACCTTCAACGGCCTTGCCCAGGGCTGGGCCGCCGACCGGCTGGCCGAGGCGGCCGCGCGCCACGACCTGACCGACCTTCTGATCGACGCGGGCGAGATCCGGGCGCTGGGACCGCGGGGCTGGCGCGTGGGACTGGCCGATGCCGCGGGGCACGAGCATCGCCGCATCCGGCTGGACGGTCGGGCGCTGGCGACCTCGTCGCCCGGCGCCACGCTGATCGGGCCGCGCGGCCTGCCGCATATCCTGTCGCCGGATGGCGGGGCGGCACCGCTTTGGGACACGATCTCGGTCAGCGCAGACAGCGCGGCCATGGCCGACGGGCTTTCCACCGCGCTTTGCCTGATGCCGCCCCAGGCCGCCTGCGCCGCGCTGGCGCGTTTGCCGGGCTGCCGGATCGAGCTGGCGATCGCCGCGCCGGGGGCGGAATTTCCCGGTAAAACCCCAAGCTTTTGCCTCGCTTGACTTTCATCAATGAGCGACTCGCGCTTGCCGGACAGTGAGGTCACATCGGAAACAACAAATAGGGGACCCGCGTCATGAGCGACATCATGACCAAGAACATGGCCCGGAACGTCTTCTACGGCGGGTCCATATTCTTCATCCTGATCTTTGGCGCATTAACCGTACACAGCCATATCTATGCCCGCACCAAGGCCGTGGATGAAAGCCAGCTTACCCCTTCGGTCGTCGAGGGCAAGCATGTCTGGGAACGCAACGCCTGCATCGACTGCCATACCCTGCTGGGCGAGGGCGCCTATTTCGCCCCCGAACTGGGCAATGTCATGAAACGCTGGGGCGTGCAGGACGATCCCGAAACCGCCGTCGAGACGCTGAAGGGCTGGATGGAATCCATGCCCACCGGCATCGAGGGCCGCCGCCAGATGCCCCGCTTCGAACTGACGGACGAGGAATTCCGGGCGCTGAGCGATTTCCTGCTGTGGACAGGCACGATCAACACCCAGAACTGGCCGCCGAACGACGCGGGCTGAGGGGGAAACAGAGATGAGATACCATTCACAACGCATCGCCTATGCCTATTTCCTGGTGGCCATGGTGCTTTTCGCCGTGCAGGTCACGCTCGGCCTGATCATGGGCTGGATTTATGTCAGCCCGAATTTCCTGTCCGAGCTCTTGCCCTTCAACATCGCCCGGATGCTGCATACCAACAGCCTGGTGGTCTGGCTGCTCCTGGGCTTTTTCGGCGCCACCTATTACATCCTGCCCGAGGAGGCCGAGCGCGAGATCCATTCGCCGCTCTTGGCCTGGATCCAGCTGGGCATTTTCGTGCTCGGCACGGCGGGCGTGGTCGTGACCTATCTGTTCGACCTGTTCCACGGCCACTGGCTGCTGGGCAAGGAGGGGCGCGAGTTCCTGGAACAGCCGAAATGGGTCAAGCTCGGCATCGCCGTCGCCGCGGTGATCTTCATGTACAATGTCAGCATGACCGCGCTGAAGGGCCGGCGCACGGCGGTCACGAACGTGCTGCTGATGGGCCTGTGGGGGCTGGTGCTGCTGTGGCTCTTTGCCTTCTACAACCCGGCGAACCTGGTGCTGGACAAGCAATACTGGTGGTGGGTCATCCACCTGTGGGTCGAGGGCGTGTGGGAGCTGATCATGGCCGCCATCCTCGCCTTCCTGATGCTCAAGCTGACCGGCGTGGACCGCGAGGTGGTCGAGAAATGGCTTTACGTCATCGTCGCCACGGCGCTGTTCTCGGGCATCCTGGGCACCGGGCACCACTACTATTGGATCGGCCTGCCGGCTTACTGGCAGTGGATCGGCTCGATCTTCTCGAGCTTCGAGATCGTGCCCTTCTTCGCCATGATGTCATTCGCCTTCGTCATGGTCTGGAAGGGCCGGCGCGACCATCCCAACAAGGCCGCGCTGGTCTGGAGCCTGGGCTGCACCGTGCTGGCCTTCTTCGGCGCCGGGGTCTGGGGTTTCCTGCACACGCTGCACGGGGTGAACTACTATACCCACGGCACGCAGATCACCGCCGCGCATGGCCACCTGGCCTTCTATGGCGCCTATGTCTGCCTGGTGCTGGCGCTGGTGACCTATTGCATGCCGCTGATGAAGAACCGCGACCCCTACAACCAGGTGCTGAACATGGCCTCGTTCTGGCTGATGTCCTCGGGCATGGTGTTCATGACGGTGACGCTGACCTTTGCCGGCACGGTGCAGACCCATCTGCAGCGCGTCGAGGGCGGGTTCTTCATGGACGTGCAGGACGGGCTGGCGCTGTTCTACTGGATGCGTTTCGGCTCGGGCGTCGCCGTGGTGCTGGGGGCGCTGCTGTTCATCTATGCGGTGCTGTTCCCGCGCCGCGAGGTGGTCACAGCCGGCCCGGTGCAGGCGCACAAGGACGGCCATCTGGAGGCTGCGGAGTAAGCCATGAACGCGCATGTGAAAACCGAACGGAACGGGGCGGCCAACGCCCCCTTCTACCTGCCGCAGGGCGACGAGGTCGCGGTCTTCGAGGCCGCCGCCGCGAACGACCTGCCGGTGCTGCTGAAAGGCCCGACGGGCTGCGGCAAGACCCGCTTCGTCGCCCATATGGCGGCGCGGCTGGGCCGGCCGCTTTATACCGTGGCCTGCCATGACGACCTGTCGGCGGCCGACCTGATCGGGCGCTACCTGCTCAAGGGCGGCGAGACGGTCTGGACCGACGGCCCGCTGACCCGCGCCGTGCGCGAGGGCGCGATCTGCTATCTCGACGAGGTGGTCGAGGCGCGCAAGGATGTGACCGTGGTGCTGCACCCGCTGACCGACGACCGCCGCATCCTGCCCATCGACCGCACCGGCGAGGAAATCGAGGCGGCGCCCGGCTTCATGCTGGTCGCCTCCTACAACCCCGGCTATCAGAACATCCTGAAAACGCTGAAGCCTTCGACGCGGCAGCGTTTCGTGGCCATGGAGTTCGACTTTCCCGAACCCCGGCACGAGACCGAGATCGTTTCCCGCGAAAGCGGGCTCGACCGCGACCGCACCCTGGGGCTGGTGCGGCTGGCGGGCAAGATCCGCGGCCTCAAGGGCCAGGATCTGGAGGAGGGGGTCTCGACCCGGCTGGTGGTCTATGCCGCCAGCCTGGTCGCGCGGGGCATGTCCATCGACCGCGCCATCGAGGCGGCGATGATCGAACCCCTGACCGACGATGCCGAGGTCAAGCGCGGCTTGCGCGACCTGGCCGCGGCGATCTTCGGTTAAGGGAGGACGCCATGGGCCTGGATCTGGAACCCTGGGAGCCCGAGGAAACCGTCGGCAAGATCTGGCACGCCTGGGCCAGCAGCTTCGGCGCGCCGCAGGAATTCGAGGATCAGGCGGTGGCGCTGTCCGAGGTCTCGGGGCGGCTCGCGGTGCTGTTCCGGGCCCTGGGCGGCGGCGCGGGGGTCGAGATCCGGCCCGCCGCCGCCCAGGCATCGCATCATCGCATCGGCTGGCTGCGCCGGCTGGGCACCCCGGCCGAGATGGTGCCGCGCGCCAGTTTCGACGGCGAGATCCTGCGTCTGCCCGAACGGCTGGCGGCCTTGCCTTCGCGTCAGGCGAACGGGGCACTTTACCTGTGGCTGGCGGCCTGCGCGGCGCATGGCGCCCTGGCTGCGCCGCAGGACGATCCGCTGCGTTGCGACCTGATGCGGCTGGGCGCCGCCCGCCGCGCCGTGGCCGCGACGCTGGAGGATGCGCCGGGCCTGGCCGGGCTTTACGGCGACCTGGCGGCGCTGGTGCTGTCCCTGCGCCCCATCGCGCCGCTGCCCCCGGCCGAGGCGGTGGTCGAGACGCTGGCGCGGCACCTGCTGGGCGATCCGGCCCCCCTGCCGCCCCTGGCCCGCGACTGGCTGCCGATGCTGGACGATCCGCAGGTCAAGGCGCCGCGCGATTATTGCCCGATGCGGCCGGTGCCGCTTTGGCCCGACCTGGCCCTGCCCGAGACGACGCTGGCCGCCGCGCCGGGCGACGCGCCCGACGGCATCGCCGCCGACCCGGCCAGCGCGCGCATGTTCCGCGCCCGCCGCCGGCAGAGCGACCAGCCGCAGCGCCGCGACAGCCTGATCCTGCACAAGTTCGAGGCCCTGCTGAGCTGGGCCGACCTGATGAACCTCAACCGGCATGTCGACGATGACGATCAGGACGATGCGAAGAAGGCGGCCGAGGACCAGGAAGAACTGGGCCTTGGCCAGGTGTCCAAGGCACCGGCGACGCGCCTGCGCCTGCATCTCGATCTTGCGCCCGAGGATGCGGATCTTGAGGCGGTCGCCGGCATTCGCACCTATCCCGAATGGGATGCGCGGCGCGGCCGCTATCTTGCCCATCATGTGCGCGTGCTGGAAAACCGTGCGCCCGAGCATGACGAGGCGCTGACCCCGGATCCCCGCGCGCAAACCCGCATTCGCGCCGTGCGCCGCCAGTTCGAGGCGCTGCGCCCCGGTCGCCTCATCACCACCGGCCACCGCGACGGGGACGAGCTGGATGCCGAACTGACCGTCCGCGCCGCCGCCGACCTGCGCGCCACCGGCCAGGGCAGCGACCGCATCTGGCGCCAGTCCCGGCCCTTGGCGCGCAACCTTGCGGTGTCGATCCTGCTCGACGTGTCGCGTTCGACCGAAAGCGCGGTGACGGGCCGCGCGGTGATTGAGATCGAGCGCGAGGCGCTGGCGGCGCTGGCCTGGGGGCTGGACGCCTGCGGGGACCGCTTCGCGATCAACGCCTTTTCCTCGCTGAAACGCGACCGGGTGTTCCTCAGCGCCTGCAAGGATTTCGACGAGCCGATGGGCACGGCGATCGAGCAGCGCATCGCCGGGCTGCGGCCGCGCTTCTATACAAGGCTGGGCGCCGGCATCCGCCATGCCTCGGCCGGGCTGGCAGAGCAGGCCAGCAGCCGGCGGCTTTTGCTGGTCATCACCGACGGCAAGCCCAACGATCTCGACCATTACGAGGGCCGCCACGGCATCGAGGACAGCGCCATGGCGGTGCGCGAGGCGCGCCGCGCCGGCCATGCCGTGCATGGCATCACCGTGGACCGCGACGCGAAAAGCTGGTTTCCCCGCATTTTCGGCCAGGGCGGCTTTTCGCTGATCCCGCATCCCGACCGGCTGCTGGCGGCGCTGCCGGTGATCTATCGGCAACTGGTGGCGTGATGCGGGTCCAGGATCTGCCGGGCGAGCCGATCATGTGGGTGCTGATCGCATCCGAATTGCTGGTCTTTGCCGCCGGCATCACCGCCATGGCCGCGGTGCGGCTGACCGACCCGGCCGGCTTTGCCGCGGCGCAGGCGCAGCTGCACGGCTGGATGGCGGCGCTGAACACGGCGATCCTGGTTACTTCCGGCTTCTGCGCCGCCCTGGCCGAGCGCGCCTGCCACCGCGGCGACGGCCGCCGCGCCCGCATCGGGCTGGCGCTGGCGGCGCTGGGGGGCGCGGGTTTCCTGGCGGTGAAGGCGGTGGAATATGCCGGCGACCTGCGCGCGGGCCTGGGGATGGAAAGCCACCCGTTCTTCACCTTCTATTACCTGCTGACCGGCTTTCACGCGGCGCATGTGCTGTTCGGCATCGGCGTGCTGGCGCTGGTGGCGATCCGGCTGCGTGCCGAGGAGGTGCAGGCCGGCGCCGCCTTCTGGCACATGGTCGACCTGGTCTGGGTGCTGATCCTGCCGCCGGTCTATCTGCTGGGCTAGGGGATGGAATTGACCCGCATCTGGCTGATCCTGCTGGCGCTGACCGTCGCCACCACGGCGCTGGCCTTCGTGCCAGGCCCCGCCGCGGCTGTGGCGCTGCTGGCGGTGGCCTTTCTCAAGGCCCGCGCGATCCTGGGCGGCTTCCTGCATCTCGGCCGGGGCTCGGGCTGGCGCGCGGCCTTTACCGTGCCGCTGGCAATCTGGCTGGCGCTGATCTGGGGGCTGCACGTCATATGACGGCCCCGCCGGTCAGCGACCCGGTTCGTCCCGGTCCTGCGGCGGATGGCCATGCGCCAGGTTGACCAGCTGGGTCTGGCTGTTGACCCCGGTCTTGACGAACAGCGCCTTTTGCTGGGTTCGCACCGTCTCGTGCGACAGGCCGGCCGCCGCGGCGATCTGCCTGAGGTTGAAGCCGCGCAGCAAGCCGCCCAACACCCTGCCTTCCGCGGCGGTCAGGTCATGGGCAAGGCGCAGCCGGTCGCGCTTTTGTTCAAGGTCGAACCCGTGCAGCCCCGGATCGACGACCAGCATGACGCAGGGGCCAAGCAGCAGTTCCGACAATTCGTCGCGGTTGATCCGCACCATGGTGATCGTGGCCTGGGCCGTCCTGAACTCGGCCCGCTTCCGCGCGGCGGAGTTGCGCGACAGCATCTCTCCCAGGCAGTCGTCGGCGGTCTGATCGACCAGCCCGACCGTGCCAAAGGGCGATTGCCGGACCGCCCGCCAGATCCGATCCGAGAGCTGCGCGGCCGGCGAAACCGGCAGCATCCTGCGGTTCGCGTCGACGATCAGCACGCCAAGATCCAGCGACCGCGACAGCGCCGCCGGCAGTTCGGCCAGCGCGCCCAGCCCCGAGCCGCGGCGGCACCAGGCTACCGCCCGCTGCAGATGCCCGGAAATCCTGTTGAAGCTCTGCGACCAGGCTTCGATTAGCGCGGACTGGCCCAGCGGGGCCATGATGGTCAGCGTCGTCGCGCAGGAGCCGCGCATGTCGATCAGCAGCCCTGCCGCCGTGTCGAGCCTCAGGGGCCGCAGGAAGCCGTCATGGAACTCGGTGCGCAGCAGCTCTTCATGCGGAACCAGGTGATGTGCCGGCATGGATTGACGCGTGGGCGCGCGCATCGCCCGTTCCATCCACGGATTGCGCAGCGCATAATAGTCGCCGTAATCCGCGATGGCCCGCTCGGGCATATGGTTGTGGATGAAGGCGCAACCGCCTTCCATGCCCTGATGGAACAGCCCCGCGATTCCGCCCGGCGTTTCGCGCTCGATCTCGGCCAGGAAGTCCTGCCAGCTCCGCTCGCCCAGCAGGATCGCATAGATCAGGTCGATCAGCCGTTCCTCATGCCGTTCATGGATCGCCCGAATACCGCTCATACTGATAACCCCTCGGTTCGAGGTTATTTTCGGATCCCAGCGTGTCAAGCGCCGATACGGGGCAAGGCTATGGTTGTGGCTGCATTTTCGACGACGGCGCGCCGCGGCGGGCAGGCGCGCCGCGCCCCGCAGGCTACGCGGGGCAGCTGCTCATCCAGCCGTCCGGCGCATAGGCATAGGACTGGTTGGCGGTCTGCCGCGCCTCGGCGGCAAGGTGGCGGGTATTCTGCAAGGCGGTCTGGATGTCGGCGCTGCATTCGGCGTCCCCGGCCGCCCTTGCCTCGGCCAGGCAGGTCTCCAGCGTGGCGATTCCCCTGTTCGCGCCGCACCACGCCATCTTGGCCGAGACATGGACCGAGCTTCCGCCTTGCGCGCCCAGGGCGATCAGCCGGTCGGAATAGTCGCTGAGCCGGCCGCTTGCCGCGCGGCATTGCGGCCGCTGTTCGCATTTCCCGGTGCCGGGCCTGGGCGCCCCCGCCGAGGCCGCGCCCGGGGACGATGCGGGCGCCTTCAGCGTGGCGGTCGCGCCTTGGATCGGCGATCCCGTGGCGGCAGGCGCGGCTTCGGCCGCCGAACGCCGCATGGCGGCGTCGTTCAGGCTGGCGGTCGCGACCTGGAGCCCGGCGTCGCGATAGGCGTCCCCGCCGAAGGCCGCCGCCAGCAGGCCCACGGCCGCGGTCATCTCGCTCTGGTTCACCTGGTCGGCGGTCGCGGGGTCCAGCCCGGACGTGTCGCAGGCCGACAGCAGCATCAATGGCAACAAGGCGCTGGCAAAAACTAGGCTGCGGTGCATTTCAACCTCTCCATGAAAAGCAATGCAGCATGGCTATCGCGCAACCGCCCGCGCCGGCTTCACCCGATCGGGTGAAGCCGGCGCGGGCGGTTGCGCGATAGCCATGCTGCATTGCTTTTCATGGAGAGGTTGAAATGCACCGCAGCCTAGTTTTTGCCAGCGCCTTGTTGCCATTGATGCTGCTGTCGGCCTGCGACACGTCCGGGCTGGACCCCGCGACCGCCGACCAGGTGAACCAGAGCGAGATGACCGCGGCCGTGGGCCTGCTGGCGGCGGCCNGTCGGCCTCGACCTCGACGCCATGCTGGCGCAGCCGGGCGAAGGCGCGCGACAGGCTTTCGGGCTGCATGCCCAGATGTCCGGCGATAAGGCGCTTGTTATAGGGCAGCCGGACCTCGGTCGGGCCGGCCACGGCATCGGACAGGTCGGCCAGGAACTGCGCCACCCGCTGCACCCCGGTATGGGCCTTGAGCTTTTCGATCTGGTCCACCAGCCCCTGCAGATGCACGAAGGTCGAGGCAAGCAGGCCGATGGCGAATTCCTGGTTCTCCAGCAAAAGCTGGCGCAGCCGGGCCCCGTCGATTTGCAGCACCGTGCAGTCCGACACCGCCTCGGCCGAGACGGGATAGGGCGTGCCGCGCAGCGCCATCGCCTCGGCAAAGCTGCGGTTGCGGCCCAGGATCGCCACCACCGCCTCGGACCCGCCGGGGGTCAGCCGCGACAGCTTGATGAAGCCGTTCAGCACGATGAACACCGCCCGCGCCGGATCGCCTTGCAGGAAGATGGTCTCGCCCTCGCGATAGCTGCGCCGCTGGGCGTCCTTCAGCAGCTTGTCGCGCACTTCGGGGGCCAGCCCGTTCAGCAGAACGGATTTCTTCACCGCCTCGGGCAGGGGGGCGTTCATCGCAGCCTCATCCTTGGTTTCGCGCGGGTCCGAGTGTGGCACGAGCGGCGGGCGAGGGAAAGACCGTGCGTTCCACTCGGCATTCCGGGGCCATCAGGGCGACAGCCAATGCGCGCGCAAGGCGAAATCGTGGTCCAGCAGCACCAGGTCGGCCGGGCGGCCGGGGGCCAGCGTGCCATGGCGGTCCTGCAAGCCCAGCAAAGCGGCGGGGATGGCCGAGGCCATGCGCAAGGCCCGTTCGGGCGCGATGCCGACCTGGCCGACCAGCACGGCGATGGCCTGCGGCAGGGTCAGGTCGGCCCCGGCCAGCGTGCCGTCCGCCAGCGTCAGCCGCCCGTCATGGCGCAGCACCTTGCGGCCGCCCAGTTCCATCTCGGTCAGTCCGGTGCCGGCGAAGGCCATGCAGTCGCTGACCAGGAAGATGCCATCGAGCCGCGCCCCCAGCGCCAGCCGCATCACCGCCGGATGCACGTGGATGCCGTCGGCGATCAGACCCGCCGCCGCCTCGCCGGCCAGCACCGCGCCCACCAGCCCCGGCGCGCGGTTGCCGATCTGGCTCATGGCGTTGAACAGATGCGTGGCGCAGCGGGCGCCGGCGGCAAAGGCGGCCTGCGCCTGTTCGAAACTGCAATCGCTGTGGCCCAGGCTGACCACGGCGCCGGCCCCGGCAAGGGCGGCGATCTGCTGCGGGCTGGCCGCCTCGGGGGCCAGCGTCACCATCAGCGCCGGCAGTCGGCGGGCGGCGTCGCAAAGCCGCGCCAGATCCTCGTCCGTCATCGGCCGGATCAAAGCCGGATCATGCGCGCCCTTGCGACGCGGGTCCAGATGCGGCCCCTCCAGATGCAGGCCCAGAAAGCCCGGCACCCCTGCCTCGGCCGCGGCGATCCCCAGCGCGATGACATGGGCGGTGGCCGCTGGCGTATCGGTGATCAGCGTCGGCAGCACGCCCGCCGTGCCAAGCGCGCGATGCGCGGCGCAGATCCGGCGCAGCCCGTCCAGATCGGTCGTGCCGTCCAGCATCAGCCCGCCGCCGCCGTTCACCTGCAGGTCCAGGAAGGCCGGAGCCAGGATGCCCGACACCGCCCGCCGCCCCTCGGCCGGGGCCTCGGGCTCGGGCAGGATGGCGGCGATCTTGCCCGCCTCGATCACCAGCGCATGGCCGTCGAGGAAATGCGCGCCGTCGAAGATCCGCGCGCCGGTCAGAACCTCGCGCGCCATCACACCGTCTCCGTCACCTTGCGCAGATGCGGCGGCGTGTCGGGGTCGAAGCCGCGCCGCCGCGCCAGCCCCTCGATGAAGGCGTAGAAGCCGGCGATGGTCACCAGCGGCGCCACCAGCGGATGCAGGCCGGGGACCGAGGGCAGGGTGACGGCGCCCCCGACCTCGGTGCCGGTGACGAACACATCCGCGCCCTGCGCCGCCAGCCGCTCGGCCGTGGCCTTGAGCTGGGGCAGGGCGGCGTCCTCGATCCCCAGCGCCAGCACCGGGAAGCCGGCCTGCACGATGGCGGCCGGGCCGTGCAGCACCTCGGCGGCCGAATAGGCTTCGGCATGGATGCCCGAGGTTTCCTTGAACTTCAGCGCCGATTCGCAGGCGATGGCGAAGCTGGGGCCGCGGCCCAGCACGAAGGCCGAGCTGGCCCGCGCCAGCCGCGCCGACAAGGGCGACCAGTCCAGCCCCACGGCCTGCCCGAACGCCTCGGGCAGGGCGGCGACGGCATCCTGCAAGGCGTGATCCTCGCGCCATTCCGCCAAGAGCGACAGGCCGGCCAGCACCGAGCAGACGAAGGTCTTGGTGGCGGCGACACTTTTCTCCTCGCCCGCCTGAAGGGGCAGGCAATGGGCCGAGACCTGCGCCATCGGGCTGTCCTCGACATTGGTGATGGCGATGGACAGCGCCCCCCCTTGCCCCGAGGCGCGCATCATCTCGACCCCGTCTGGGCTGCGGCCGGATTGCGAGATGCCGATGCAGGCCGCCTTGCCCAGCCGCAGGGGCCGGCGATAGATCGAGGCGATGGAGGGGCCGACCGAGGCGACCGGCACCCCGGCCTCCAGCTCGATGGCGTATTTCAGATAGGTCGCGGCATGGTCCGAGGATCCCCGCGCCACCGTCACCACCAGGTCGGGATCCTTGCGGCGCAGGGCGCTGGCGGCGTCCGCCACCGCATCGCGCGAGCGTTCCAGGAATCGGGCGGCGGCTTCGGGGATCTCGGCCACTTCGCGCGCCATATGCGTCTGGCTCATCACGGGTTCCTTTCGCCTTCCGGGGCAAGTTTCAGTTCCACGGCGAAGTCATAGGCATCGCCGCGATAGAGCGAGCGGGTGAACTCGACCACCTTGCCCGAGGGCAGGTAGGAGATGCGTTCGATCCTGAGCCCGGCCACGCCGGGGCTGACGCCCAAGAGTTCGGCGTCCTTGGCGTTCAGGTTCGCGGCCGAGATGCGCTGCACCGCCCGCACCGGCCGCAGCCCGCGATCCTGCAGCACCGCGTAAAGCGAATCGGTGACGCCTTCGGGATCGGGCAGGATCGCCTGCGACAGCGAGGCGCGCTCGATGGCCAGCGGCACCCCGTCCGAGCTGCGCACCCGTTCCAGCCGCGCCACCTTCTCGCCGACGCCCAGTCCCAGCGCCATCACCTCTTCGGGCGCCGGGGCGTGCAACCCGCGGGCGATCCAGCGGCTTTCGACGCTGCGGCCGCGCCGGGCCATGTCCTCGGTGAAGGAGGTCAGAAGCGACAGCGCCTGCTCCAGCTTCTCGACTTTCGGCGCCACGAAGGTGCCCGAGCCGCGCTTCTGCACCAGCTGCCCCGAGGCGACCAGCTCCGCCACCCCCTTGCGCACGGTGACGCGCGACAGGCCGGTCATCGCCGCCAGCTCGCGCTCGGACGGCAGGCTGTCGCCGGGTTGCAGCCGCCCCGAGGCGATGGCCTCGGCGATCAGCCGGTGCAGTTGCAGGTAAAGCGGCCCGCCGCCGGTTTCCTCGAAGGCCTCGGGGGTGAACAGCTCGCCCATCACGCCTCCTGCCGGGCCAGATGCAGTGCCCCGTCGAGGCCCGAGCCCCTGGGCGGCTGGAT
This sequence comes from Paracoccus sp. P2, assembly GCF_046335115.1. Taxonomy (NCBI): domain Bacteria; kingdom Pseudomonadati; phylum Pseudomonadota; class Alphaproteobacteria; order Rhodobacterales; family Paracoccaceae; genus Paracoccus; species Paracoccus sp. P2. The sequence continues at coordinate 75,091 of NZ_JBGOSN010000005.1, forward strand.
GGGCCACAGCCCCTGCAGCCGGGCGGCGTAATGCGGGCCGAGCCCGCCCAGGAACACCACCGGCAGGTCGCGGCCGGCTTGCAGCCTGTCGATCATGGCGCGGATCTCGGCCACGGCCGCGGCAAAGATGCGCTCGCCCGCCGGGTCGGTGCCGGCAATGATGCGCGGCGCGAATTGCGCGAATTCGGCCGGCCGGGCGCGGAAGCCGAAGGAGATCACCCCCTCGATCCCGCCCAGCTCGTCCAGCACGGCTTGCAGCAGCGGGGTCATCGGCGCGAAGCCGTCCTCGGCGCGCAGGGCCTCGGCCAGCAGCGCCCGGCCCAGCACCGCGCCGCTGCCCTCGTCGCCCAGGACGAAGCCGCGCCCGCCATATTGCCGCATCGCGCCGCCGATCTGCACCGCGAAGACCGAGCCGGTGCCCATGGCGGCGACGATGCCGTCCCCGCCCCCCAGCGCGCCGGTGGCGGCGGTCACCGCATCGGTGACGATGCGCGTGCGGCGAAAGGGCAGCATGGCCTGCAGGCTGCGGGCGGCGGCGGTGACATTGGCGCCGGCCAGGCCAAGCACGGCGGTCAGCTCGTCCAGATGGCCCTGTCCGGCGTCCTGAAGCGCGGCGCGGGCGGCGGCGAGGATGTTGGCGCAGGCCCCCTCGGTCTCGACCGAGATATTGGCCGGCCCGGCCGCGCCCTGGCCGATGATCCGGCCCGCGCCGTCCGCGATGGCAGCGCGGCAGCCGGTTCCCCCTCCGTCTATGCCCAGGAAATATGACATGGCGACTCCCTTTGGCTGCACGATACCAAAACAATACCAAAACGGAAGAGCTATTTTCGCAATCGCCACAAAATGCCAATTCTGGCGAATATTGAAGAAGGGTCTTTACAAGTGGTATTGTTTTGGCATTATCGATGGGACAGGGGGAATCACATGACCGCATCCGGCACCGAGGCAAGGCATCCGGCATCCGCAGGGCTTCACGCCCGTCCGGGCGGCGAGGTGCTGCGCGTCCTTCTGGAGGCGCAGGTCGCGGCGCTGGCTGCGTTGCAGCCCGCCTTGCCGGCGCTGGAACGCGCGGCCGAGGCCGCAGCAGGGGCGCTGCGCCGGGGCGGCAAGCTCGGCTATGCCGGGGCCGGTTCCTCGGGGCTGATGGCGCTGGCGGATTGCCTGGAACTGGCCGGCACCTTCGGCATCGCGCCGGAGCGCACGCCGATGATGTTCGCCGGCGGTACCGAGGCGCTTTTGCACCTGCAAGGCAGCGTCGAGGACGACCCGCGGCTTGCGCTGGCCGATCTGGACCGTTCGGGGCTAGCGGCGGGGGACGTGCTTCTGTGCCTCTCGGCCTCGGGGCGGACGCCCTATGCGCTGGCGATCTGCGCGGCGGCGCAGGAGCGGGGCGTGACCGTCGCCGGCCTTGCCAATGTGGCGGGCTCGGCCCTGCTGGAACGCGCCGATATCCCGGTGCTGATCGAGACCGGGGCCGAGGTGGTTTCGGGCTCGACCCGCATGGGGGCGGCCACGGCGCAGAAGGTGGCGCTGAACATGCTGTCGGTGCTGGTGGCGATCCGGCTGGGCCATGTCCATGACGGCTACATGGTCAATCTGGTGGCCGACAATATCAAGCTGGTGGACCGCGCCGCCCGCATCGTCGCCGCCGTGGCCGGGGTCGGGCGCGACGCGGCCGAGGCGGCGCTGTCGCATACCGGCGGCGCGGTCAAGCCCGCCATCCTGGTCGCGCGCGGCACGGCGCCCGACGCGGCCCGGGCGCGGCTGGCCGAAACCGGGGGCCTGCTGGCCCCGCTGATCTGATTGCAACCGGAGGGTCCGCGAGAGACCCGATGCCGAAGGGAGAAGACCATGACCAAGACCATCCGCCTGGCGCTGCTGGCCAGCACCCTGCTGGGCAGCGCCGCCTGGGCCCAGGACGTGACGCTGACCATCGAAAGCTGGCGCAACGACGACCTTGCCATCTGGCAGGAAAAGATCATCCCGGCCTTCGAGGCGGCCAATCCCGGCATCAAGATCAATTTCGCGCCCTCGGCGCCGCCGGAATACAACGCGGTGCTGAATTCCAAGCTGGATGCGGGCTCGGCGGGCGATCTGATCACCTGCCGGCCCTTCGACGCCTCGCTGGAGCTGTTCAAGAAGGGCAAGCTGGCCGATCTGAGCGACCTGGCGGCGATGGCGAATTTCTCGGACGTGGCGAAATCGGCCTGGCAGACCGATGACGGCGCCCAGACCTTCTGCGTGCCGATGGCCTCGGTCATCCATGGCTTCATCTACAACAAGACCGCCTTCGAGGAACTGGGCCTGGTGCCGCCCAAGACCGAGGCGGAGTTCTTTGCCCTGCTCGACAAGATCAAGGAGGATGGCAGCTATATCCCGATGGCCATGGGCACGGCGGACCAGTGGGAGGCCGCGACCATGGGCTACCAGAATATCGGCCCGAACTACTGGCAGGGCGAGGAAGGCCGCAAGGCGCTGATCGAGGGCACGCAAAAGCTGACCGACGAGCCTTGGGTCGCGCCCTTCCGCCAGCTGGCGAAATGGAAGGACTACCTGGGCGACGGGTTCGAGGCGCAGACCTATCCCGACAGCCAGAACCTGTTCACCCTGGGCCGCGCCGCCATCTATCCGGCCGGATCCTGGGAGATCGGCGTCTTCGGCCCGCAGATCGGCGGCGCCTTCGAGATGGGTGCGTTTCCGCCGCCGGTCCCGGCCGAGGGCGATACCTGCCATATCAGCGACCATACCGATATCGCCCTGGGGATGAATGCCGCGACGAAGCACCCGGAAGAAGCGCGGAAATTCCTGGAATGGGTCGGCTCGTCGGAATTCGCCTCGCTTTATGCCAATGCGCTGCCGGGCTTCTTCTCGCTGAATTCGGCGCCGGTCGAGATGGAAGACCCGCTGGCGAAGGAATTCGTCGGCTGGCGCGAAAGCTGCGAGCCGACCATCCGCTCGACCTACCAGATCCTGTCGCGGGGCACGCCGAACCTGGAGAACGAGACCTGGACCGCCTCGGCCAATGTCATCACCGGCGCCGAGACGCCCGAGGCCGCGGCCGAGCGGCAGCAGCAGGGCCTGGCCGCGTGGTACGCGCCGCAGCAGAAGTGACGGCCTGCCGGGCCTGACGGCCCGGCGGCGGCGGGGGGCCTTCTGCCCCCCGCACCCCCCGAGGGTATTTTTCAAACGGAGAAGGAGGGCGTCATGGCGCAGCGGAAAGCGTTTCGCTGGCATATCGCGGTGTTTCTTGCCCCCGCGGTGCTGGTCTATACCGCCATCATGATCGTGCCGCTGTTCGGGACGCTGAACCTGTCGCTGTTCAATACCGGCGAGGAGGGGCGGGTCTTCGTGGGCCTGCGGAACTTTGCCACGCTGTTCGGCGATCCGCGCTGGTCGGCGAGCTTCTGGAACGCGCTGGGCAACAATGCCTGGTTCTTCCTGGTGCACATGCTGGTGCAGAACCCGGTCGGCGTGGCGCTGGCGGCGCTGCTGAGCTCGCCGCGGCTGCGGGGGGCGGCGTTTTATCGCACCGCCATCTTCATCCCGACCATCCTGAGCTTCGTCATCGTCGGCTTCGTCTGGAAGCTGATCCTGTCGCCGATCTGGGGCATCGCGCCCGGCATGCTGGACGCCGTCGGGCTGAAGTCGCTGTTCGCGCCCTGGCTGGGCCGCGAGGGTACGGCGCTGACCACGCTGGCGCTGATCTCGGTCTGGCAGTTCGTCGGCATCCCGATGATGCTGATCTATGCCGCGCTGCTCGCGATCCCCGACGAGGTGATCGAGGCGGCCGAGATGGACGGCGTCACCGGCTGGTCGCAGTTCTGGAAGATCAAGCTGCCGCTGATCCTGCCTTCGATCGGCATCATCTCGATCCTGACCTTCGTCGGCAATTTCAACGCCTTCGACCTGATCTATGTGACGCAAGGCGCGCTGGCGGGGCCGAATTTCTCGACCGATATCCTGGGGACGTTCCTTTACCGCACTTTCTTCGGTTTCCAGTTGCAGATCGGCGATCCGCATATGGGCGCGACCATCGCCACCGCCATGTTCGGCATCATCCTGCTGGGCGTCAGCTTCTACCTGTTCGCCATCCAGCGCCGGCTGCGCCGCTATCAGTTCTGAGGGGAGAGCCATGAGCCAAGCCCGCCATTCCACCGCCCGCAGCCTGGCCGCCCATGCCGTGCTGATCCTTTACACGGTGATCGCGCTGTTCCCGGTCTTCGTCGTGGTCATCAACAGCTTCAAGACCCGCCGGGCGATATTCGCCGATCCGCTGGCCGTGCCGGGGCCGGAAAGCTTCGACCTGGTCGGCTATCGCACGGTGCTGGCGCAGGGGGATTTCGTCCTCTACTTCCAGAACTCGCTGATCGTGACCGTGGCCAGCCTGTTCTTCGTGCTGCTGTTCGGCGCCATGGCAGCCTTTGCCCTGTCGGAATACCGCTTTCGCGGCAATATGCTGATGGGGCTGTATCTGGCGCTGGGGATCATGATCCCGATCCGGCTGGGCACCGTCGCCATATTGCAGATGATGGTGGCCTCGGGGCTGGTCAACACGCTGACGGCGTTGGTGCTGGTCTATACCGCGCAGGGGCTGCCGCTGGCGGTGTTCATCCTGTCCGAGTTCATGCGCGGCGTCTCGGACGATCTGAAGAATGCCGGGCGCATCGACGGGCTGTCGGAATACACCATCTTCTTCCGGCTGGTGCTGCCGCTGGTGCGGCCGGCCATGGCCACCGTCGCCGTCTTCACCATGATCCCGATCTGGAACGACCTGTGGTTCCCGCTGATTCTGGCGCCGAGCGAGGCGACCAAGACCGTCACCCTGGGCAGCCAGGTCTTCATCGGCCAGTTCGTCACCAACTGGAACGCCGTGCTGGCGGCGCTGAGCCTCGCCATCCTGCCGGTGCTGGTGCTTTACCTGATCTTCTCGCGCCAGCTGATCCGCGGCATCACCGCCGGCGCCGTCAAATGATCCGTCTTGCAGCAAGGAGATCCCGATGGGAGCCCTGACCCTTACCCAAGTCACCAAGTCCTTCGGCGCCACCCAGGTCATCAAGGGCGTGGACCTGAATGTCGAGGATGGCGAGTTCTGCGTCTTCGTCGGCCCCTCGGGCTGCGGCAAGTCCACGCTGCTGCGCATGATCGCCGGGCTCGAGGATGTGACCTCGGGCGACGTGGTGATCGACGGCGCGCGCGTCAACGACCTGGCCCCGGCCCGGCGCGAGATCGCCATGGTGTTCCAGAGCTATGCGCTTTACCCGCACCTGACCGTGCGCGACAATATGGGGCTGGCGCTGAAACAGGCCGGCACGCCCCGCGCGCAGATCGAGGCGGCGACCGAGAAGGCGGCCGAGATGCTGGCCCTGACGCCCCTGCTGGAGCGGCGCCCGGCCGAGCTGTCGGGCGGGCAGCGCCAGCGCGTCGCCATCGGCCGCGCCATCGTGCGGCGGCCGAAGCTGTTTTTGTTCGACGAGCCGCTGTCGAACCTCGACGCCGCGCTGCGCGTGCAGACCCGGATCGAGATCGCCCGGCTGCATCGCGAGCTGGGCGCGACGATGATCTATGTCACCCATGACCAGGTCGAGGCGATGACGCTGGCCGACAAGATCGTCGTGCTGCGCGGCGGCGTGGTCGAGCAGGTGGGCCGGCCGATGGACCTTTACAATGATCCCGACAACACCTTCGTCGCCGGCTTCATCGGCAGCCCGCAGATGAATTTCCTGGATGCCGGCAAGCTGGGCCTGCGCTCGCATCGGCTGGGCATCCGTCCCGAGCATCTGACGCCCGGCGGCGGGCAGATCAGCGGCCGCGTCAGCCATGTCGAGAAGCTGGGCGGTGAGACGCTGGTCTATCTTTCCTCGGAGGACCACGGCCTCTTGACCGTGCGGCTGTTCGGCGAGCAGGACTATGCCGTGGACGAGGTGGTGGGCCTGGGCTTCGAGCCGAACCGCGCCTTTCACTTCGATGCCGAGGGAAGGCGGCTGCGCTAGATCACCACGACGCCCGAATGCTTGGCCTTGTGCTCGGGCTCGACATGGATGGTGATCAGCGCGCCGGGCAGCTTGCGCCGGAGCGCCTGTTCGATGCGGTCGCAGATGTCGTGGGCGGCATCGACCGTGGTCTGGCCGTCCACCACCAGGTGGAAGTCGATGAAGGTGCGCGGCCCGGCGTGGCGGGTGCGCAGGTCATGCGCCTCGATGGCGCCGGCTGCGGCGCCCGAGATGGTGGCGCGGATCTCGGCCAGCGTGTCCTCGGACACCGCCTCGTCCATCAGCCCCGAGAGCGAGCTGGCCATGACCTTCCAGCCCGACCACAGGATGTTCAGCGCGACCAGTGCCGCCAGCGCCGGGTCCAGCACCGCCCAGCCGGTGGCGACCGCCAGCGCCACGCCGGCCACCACGCCCACGGACGAGACCACGTCCGACAGCAGGTGCCGCCCGTCCGCGACCAGCGCCGGCGATTTCAACCGCCGGCCGCGGCTGATCAGCAGCCAGCACCACAGCCCGTTGATGAGGCTGGCCAGGCCGTTGACCAGCAACCCCTCGACCGGGGCGTCCAGCATGCGCGGATTCTGGAAACCGTGCCAGGCCTCGCGCAGGATCAGCAACGCGGCAACGATGATCATCACCCCCTCCAGCACGGCGCTGAAGAACTCGGCCTTGTGATGGCCATAGGGATGGCCGCGGTCGGCGGGCTTGGCCGCGACCCGGATCGCGATTAGCGCGGCGACGGCGGTGGCCACGTTCACCGTGCTTTCCAGCGCATCCGACAGCAGCGCGACCGAGCCGGTCAGCCACCAGGCCAGGGCCTTGAGCGCCAGAACGACCAGCCCGACGAGGATGCTGCCAAGGGCGATCTTTTCGGTCGCGGACATGGGCGCTTCCTTTTCCGAATCCGTCGCGCCGGGGTTTTAGCCGGGATGGCGTCCATGGCCAACCGGCCTTGCGGGAAAGTTGCGTGTCGCGGGAAAGGGGTAAGCGAGGGCCCCGGTCAGGCCCGGAAGGATCGCGCGGCGGGATTTCCCGGACGCGGAGAGACCGTCCCGGCATAGAGATCGGAGGATTTTTCCAGCTGGCCGCGCTGGATCTCGTGCGGTTCGGCCGGGATCTTTCTGGCCGCCCATGCCTCGGCGGCGAAAAGGGCGCAGACGCCCGCGCCAAGGAAGCCGAGGGCCGAGACCCACCAGGGCAGGCCCAGGATCACCGTCAGGATTGCGGCACCCAGGCTGGCCGGCACGCTTATGAACATGATCCCCGCCGGCTCCGACAACTGAACAGTGCAGTTCACATACCATGACCGAAGCGCGATTCAACGAAAGTGTTTTCGGCGCATGCGCATTTTGTCGGGGTTGTCGGCGTGCCGGTGGCTGGTCTGGTCCTTGGCGCGGCAAATGAAAAGGGGGCCCGCAGGCCCCCGATCCGTCCTATTCCGCCGGCACCGCCGCCAGATCCTCGACCGGGGCGATGGGATGCTTCAGATGCGGCAGCATCTCCCTGGGGCAGACTTGCAGGAAGTTGGCCTTCTCGTCCTCCCAGTTCTGCAGGATCTCCTCGGCCCGGCGCGAGCGGGTTTCCTGGTAGTGCCGCTCGATCAGGCCCTTGAGCTCCCCTTCCCAATGCGCCTGCGTCACCGGGCACAGGACCAGCGTTTCGGCGTTGATGTAATCGCGCGCCAGGCCCTCGGGGTCGTAGAGATAAGCCATGCCCCCGGTCATGCCGGCGCCGAAGTTCGCGCCGATCCGACCCAGGATCACGGCGACGCCGCCGGTCATGTATTCGCAGCCGTTGCTGCCGCAGCCCTCGATCACCACCTTGGCGCCCGAATTGCGGACCGCGAAGCGTTCGCCCGCCCGGCCGGCGGCGAACAGATAGCCGTCGGTGGCGCCGTAAAGCACGGTATTGCCGATGATGGTGTTCTCGGCCGCCTTCAGCGGGCTGCCCATGGGCGGGCGCACGACGATGGTGCCGCCCGACAGCCCCTTGCCGACATAGTCGTTGGCATCGCCCGAGACCTCGATCTTCAGCCCCGGCGCCGCAAAGGCGCCCAGAGACTGCCCGGCGCTGCCGGTCAGCCGCACGGTCAGGTGGTCCGGTTGCAGCTTGTTGCGCATGCCGAAGGTCTGCACGATCATCGAGGACGTGCGCGTGCCCACCGTCCGCTGGGTGTTCCTGACCGCATAGGACAGCTGCATCTTCTCGCCATCCGAGAAGAAGCGGCCGGCATCGCGGATGATCTCGGCGTCCAGCGTGTCGGGCACCGCGTTGCGCGGCTTCGAGCGGTCGTAGACGATTTTCTCCGAGCCATCGACGGTGATCAGCAGCGGGTTCAGGTCCAGGTCGTCCAGCGACTTGTCGCCCCGGCTGACCTGGGTCAGCAGGTCGGCGCGGCCGATCACCTCGTCAAGGCTGCGCGCGCCGATGCTGGCCAGGATCTCGCGCACCTCGGTGGCGTAGAAGGTGATCAGGTTCACCACCTTGTCGGCCGAGCCGTTGAACATGGCCCGCAGCTTTTCGTCCTGGGTGCAGACGCCCACCGGACAGGTGTTCGACTGGCACTGGCGCACCATGATGCAGCCCATGGCGATCAGGGCGGCGGTGCCGATGCCGTATTCCTCGGCCCCCATCATCGCCGCCATGACGATGTCGCGCCCGGTGCGCAGCCCGCCGTCGGTGCGCAGCGTCACCCGGTCGCGCAGGCGGTTCATTGCCAGCACCTGATGCGCCTCGGTCAGGCCCATTTCCCAGGGCAGGCCGGCGAACTTGATGGACGTGGCCGGCGAGGCCCCGGTGCCGCCATTGTGCCCCGAGATCAGGATCACGTCGGCCTTGGCCTTGGCCACGCCCGCCGCGATGGTGCCGACGCCCGAGCTTGCCACCAGCTTCACCGTGATCTTGGCGCGCGGGTTGATCTGTTTCAGGTCATAGATCAGCTGCGCCAGATCCTCGATCGAATAGATGTCGTGATGCGGCGGCGGCGAGATCAGCGTCACGCCCTTGGTCGAATGCCGCAGCCGGGCGATCAGGTCCGTCACCTTCATGCCGGGCAGCTGGCCGCCCTCACCGGGCTTGGCGCCCTGGGCGACCTTGATCTCCAGTTCCTCGCAGGCGTTCAGGTATTCCGCGGTGACGCCGAACCGCCCCGAGGCGACCTGCTTGATCTTGGCGCAGGGGTTGTCGCCATTGGGCAGCGGGTGGCTATGCGCCGGATCCTCGCCGCCCTCGCCGCTGTCGGATTTCGCACCGATGCGGTTCATGGCGATGTTCAGCGTCATATGCGCCTCGGGCGACAGCGCGCCCAAGCTCATGCCCGGCGTCACGAAACGCTTGCGGATCGAGGTGATCGATTCCACCTCTTCCAGCGGCACCGGCTTGCCCAGGGGCTTGATGTCCAGCAGGTCGCGGATATGGATCGGCGGGTTCGCCCGCATGGTGGCGGTGAACTGCTTCCACACATCATAGGACGCCTTTTCGCAGGCCAGCTGCAACAGCCGCATGGTATTGGCTTCCCAGGCGTGCTTTTCGCCCGAGCGACGCGCCTTGTAGAAGCCGCCCACCGGCAGCAGGTCGACCAGCGGCGCGCGGAAGCCCTTGGCATGGGCTTCCTCCAGCTTGGCCTGCAGCCCGTGCAGGCCGATGCCCGAGATGCGCGACTGCATGCCGGGGAAATATTCCGCCACCATGGCGCGGGAAAGCCCCACCGCCTCGAAGTTCAGCCCGCCGCGATAGGAGGACAGGACCGAGATCCCCATCTTGGCCATGATCTTCAGCAGCCCGGCGTCGATGGCCTCGCGATAGCGGGTCATGATGTCGATCAGGTTGCCGTCCAGCAGCCCGCGCTCGATGCGCTCGGCCAGGGTGTCCTGCGCCAGATAGGGGTTCACCGTGGTCGCGCCGCAGCCGATCAGCACCGCGAAATCATGCGGGTCCACGCATTCCGAGGCGCGCACGTTCAGCGAGCAGAAGGTCCGCAGCCCCTTGCGCGTCAGCCAGCTATGCACCGCGCTGGTCGCCAGGATCATCGGCACGCCGACGCGGTTGGCCGAGATGCCCTCGTCGGTCAGGATGATATGGCCGTTGCCGGACCGCACGGCATCCTCGGCCTCGGCGCGGATGCGCGCCAGGGCCTCGGCCAGGGCGTCCGGGCCGCCATTGGCCGGGAAGGTGCAGTCGATCTGCGTCGCCTGGCCCTGGAACATGCGGGTCAGTTCCTCGAACTCGCCATTGGCGAGGAAGGGGCTTTCCAGCATGGTGATCTCGGCATGGGTCGAGCTTTCCTCAAGCACGTTCTTGAGGTTGCCGAAGCGGGTGCGCAGGCTCATCACCCGGCTTTCGCGCAAGCTGTCGATGGGCGGGTTCGTCACCTGGCTGAAGTTCTGCCGGAAGTAATGCGACAGCGGCCGGAACTGGCGCGACAGCACCGCGGGCGGCGTGTCGTCGCCCATCGAGGCCAGCGCCTCCTTGGCGTCCTCGGCCATCGGCACCAGCATCTGCTCGACCAGCTCGACGGTATAGCCGACCGCGATCTGGCGGCGGTGCAGCTCCTCGCCGCTGTGCAGCGCGGTCTCGGGCAGCTTGGCCATCAGTTCCGAGGGCTGCACCACCTTTTCCACCCAATCGCCGAAGGGCTGGCTGGCGGCCAGATGGTCCTTGATCTCGCGGTCGTGGTAAAGCTTGCCCTCGGCCATGTCGACGGCGATCATCTGGCCCGGCCCCAGCGCGCCCTTTTCGCGCACGGCGGTTTCGTTGACCGGGACCATGCCGGCTTCGGACCCGGCGATCAGCAGGTTGTCGCCGGTCACGACATAGCGCAGCGGCCGCAAGCCGTTGCGGTCCAGCCCGCCGCAGACCCAGCGCCCGTCGGTCATGGCCAGCGCGGCGGGACCGTCCCAGGGCTCCATGATCGAGTTGCAATAGGCATACATGTCCGCCCAGGCCTTGGGCATGTCGGTGGTGGCCTTGGACCAGGCTTCCGGCACCAGGATGGTCTTGGTCATCGGCGCATTGCGGCCGGACCGTACCAGCACCTCGAACACCGCGTCCAGCGCCGCCGAGTCGGACGAGCCGCCGGGGATGATCGGCTTGATGTCCTCGGCCATCTCGCCGAAGGTCCGCGAGGCCATGCGGATCTCGTGGCTCTTCATCCAGTTCGAGTTGCCCTTGAGCGTGTTGATCTCGCCGTTATGGGCCAGCATGCGGAAGGGCTGCGCCAGCCACCATTGCGGGAAGGTGTTGGTGGAATAACGCTGGTGATAGATGGCGAAGGCGCTCTCGAAACGCTCGTCCTTGAGGTCGGGATAGAACTCGGCCACCTGTTCGGCCAGCATCATGCCCTTGTAGATGATGCTGCGGCAGGACAGCGTGCAGATATACATGCCGGCGATCTGCGCCGCCACTGCCGCCTTCTCGATGCGGCGGCGGATGATGTAAAGCTCGCGCTCGAACTGCTCGTCGTCGATGTCCTTGTCGCAGCGGATCAGGATCTGCTCGATCTCGGGGCGGGTGGCATTGGCCTTTTCGCCCAGGACCGCGGTGTTCACCGGCACGTGCCGCCAGCCATAGATGTAATGGCCCATGCGCAGCACTTCGGATTCCACGATGGTCCGGCAGCGTTCCTGCGCGGCGAAATCGGTGCGCGGCAGGAAGACCTGGCCCACGGCGATCAGCTTGTCGTGGTCGGGCTCGTGCCCGGTGCGGCGCACCTGGTCGTAGAAGAAGGGCACCGGGATCTGCACATGGATGCCGGCGCCGTCGCCGGTCTTGCCGTCGGCGTCCACGGCGCCACGATGCCAGATCGCCTTCAGCGCGGTGATGCCGCTTTCCACCACCTTGCGGCTGGCCTTGCCGTCGATGCTGACGACCAGGCCGACGCCGCAGGACGAATGCTCGTCCTCGGCACGGTAGAGCGAATGTTCCGCCATCCAGTCGCGGCGGGCCTGTTCCTGCTGTTCCCAGCTCATCTGTTCACAGTCCTTCACGTCCGTGCCTCCTTCACAAGCTGCCACAGGATGTCGGCGCCCTGGCCGCCCACCATCTGCAGGTCGCAATCATATTCCGGCTTGGTCGAGCCGAAGCCGGGCTGCCCCGGAAACGAGAACGTCACCGGGCTGTCGTTGGTCTGGCGCACGGCGCCGGTCCAGTCCTCGGAGGTCTCGACGCCGCCATAGAACCGCCCCTGCGCGCGGCTGATGAATTGCTGGCCATGGCGCCGGATCAGCACCTGGCCGGATTCGCCATAGGTGGTCAGTTCGAACCGGGTGAGTTCCAGCGTCACGCCGTCGATCTGCACCGTTTCGCCGGTCAATTCGTCATGGCCGACATGGCGCAGCCGCTCGCCGTCGTTCGAGCGGGTCCAGAAATCGAAATCGTCCCGCCCTGTCTCCAGCAGGGTCGAGAACGAGGCGTGGTCCTGCGCCTCCTCCTCCAGCACATCGGTCAGGCCGCTGCGCAGGTCGGTGCTTTCCATCCAGCGCGTCTCGCGGTCGATGCGCGACTGGAAGGTCGGGCCTTCGGGGGTGAAATAGGTCACGCGCTGGTCGCCGGGCGCATCCGAGCCGCAGCGGTAATGCTGCGAGACGCTGCAACCGCGGTTCTGCACGGTGATTTCCAGCTTGCAGCCGGAAGGCGGGGTGAAATTGGCCGCCGCGGCGGGCAGGGCAGGAAGCGTCAGCATGGCTGCCGCTCCTGCCGCCAGCACCATGCCGCGCGCCGTCGGCGTGGCGCCGGCTGCGGGGCTGGGGCGTGGTTGTCGTGCCATGGCCGCCCCCTATTCGGCCGCGACGCGGGCGGCGCCGGAAAGATAGCCGGCGATGCTGTCCGCGGCCTCGCGGCCGTCGCGGATCGCCCAGACCACCAGGCTGGCGCCGCGCACGATGTCGCCCACGGCAAAGACGCCGGGCAGACTGGTCTGGTGCGTCTGGTAATCGGCCTTGATCGTGCCCCAGCGCGTCACCTCCAGCCCGTCCACGCCCCAAAGCCGCGGCAGTTCCTCGGGTTCGAAACCCAGCGCCTTGATGACCAGTTCCGCCGGCTCGTCGTAATCGGCGCCTTCGATCAGCTCGGGCGACTGCCGGCCCGAGACATCGGGCTGGCCCAGCCGCATCTTCTGCACGCGCACGGCGCTGATGGTCGGGATTTCGCCCGTATCATCCACGTCGCGTTCCTGCGCGACCATGGCCTCGCCGGTGACATGGCCGGTAAAGGCGCCAGGGGCGGACAACCAGACGAACTCGACGCCCTCCTCCTCGGCGTTCTGCACCTCGCGCTGGCTGCCGGGCATGTTGGCGCGGTCGCGGCGATACAGGCATTTCACCGATTGCGCGCCCTGGCGGATGGCGGTGCGCACGCAATCCATGGCGGTGTCGCCGCCGCCGATGACCACGACGCGCTTGCCCTTGGCGTTCAGCTCGCCATCCTCGTAATCGGGGATCTCGTCGCCCAGATCGACCCGGTTCGAGGCGGTCAGGTAGTCCAGCGCCCGTACCACGCCCTTGGCGGCGGCATTGTCGATGTCCAGGTCGCGGGTCTTGTAGACGCCGGTGGCGATCAGCACCGCGTCATGCTTGCCGCGGATGGCGTCGAAGCTGATGTCCTCGCCGACATTGACGTTCAGCACGAAGTCCACGCCGCCCTGGGCCAGCTGCTCGGTGCGCCGCTCGACCACCTGCTTTTCCAGCTTGAAGCCGGGGATGCCATAGATCATCAGCCCGCCGGCCCGGTCGTGGCGGTCATAGACCGTGACCTGGAAGCCCATGCGGCGCAGCCGGTCGGCGGCGGCCAGCCCGCCCGGCCCCGCGCCGATGATGCCGATGGATTCCGGCCGTTCCTGCATCGGCACGATCGGCGTGATCCAGCCCTGCTCCCAGGCGGTGTCGGTGATGTATTTCTCGATGGCGCCGATGGTGACGGTGCCGTGGCCGGACTGTTCGATGACGCAATTGCCCTCGCACAGCCGGTCCTGCGGGCAGATGCGGCCGCAGATCTCGGGGAAGGTGTTGGTCTCCTGGCTGCGCAGATAGGCTTCCTGCGTGCGCCCCTCGGCGGTCAGGCGCAGCCAGTCGGGGATGTTGTTGTGCAGCGGGCAATGGCTCTGGCAATAGGGCACGCCGCATTGGCTGCAGCGGCTGGCCTGTTCCTTGGCCTTGGCCTCGGCGAACTCGCGATAGATCTCGTGGAAATCTTCCGAGCGGGATGCCGCGTCACGTTTCTCGGGCATCTCGCGCCCGATGGTGACGAATTTGAGCATCTTTTGCGTGGCCATGGCTGCGCGTCCTTCGATGACGAGGGTGGTCCCAGCCTGATAAGTCAGGCCGCCGTCAAAGAAAAGTCAGCAGAGTTGACCTAATTAACGATTCTTCCGTCCGAACCCCTCTTTTTTACGCTGCGGGCGCGAAAAATAGGTCAGCACAGTTTACCATCCTGCCTGCAAAGCCAGCAAAACCACGACCCCGACTGCGATTCGCCACCAGGCGAAGAAGCCATAGCCATAGGTAGAGACATAGTTCAGCAGCCCACGCACCACGACCACGGCAGCCAGGAAGGCGCAGACAAAACCCAATACGATGTTCCCGGTCGCCGCTGCGTCCAGGATGTCGCGGTTCTTGTGGAGATCATAGACGAAAGCGCCCAGCATCGTCGGCATGGACAGGAAAAAGCTGAATTCCGCGGCAGAACGCTTGTCGGCGCCCAGAAGCAGGGCACCGACGATGGTCGCCCCCGAGCGCGAGACGCCGGGAATCATCGCCAGGCACTGGATGAAGCCGATCTTCAGCGCCATGGGCAGCGGGAAATCCTCGGCCGAGAAATGCCGCGGCCGGTTCGCCATCCGGTCCACGAACAGCAGCACCACGCCGCCGATGATCAGCATGGCGGCGATCAGGGCCGGGGTCTCGAACAGCACTTCCTTGATGATGCGATGCGCCAGCACGCCGATCACCACCGCGGGCAGGAAGGCCAGGGCCACCGCCAGGATGAAGCGCCTGGCGCGCGGATCATGCGGTGCGCCGGAAAAGATCCGCCACAGCCGCCCGGCATAGACGCCCAGGATGGCCATGATCGCGCCCAGCTGGATCAGCACCTCGAAGGCGCGGCCGGGGGAATCGAAGCCCAGGAAATGCCCGGCCAGCAGCACATGGCCGGTCGAGGACACGGGAATGAACTCGGTCAGCCCCTCCAGCAGACCAAGGGCGGCGGCAACGAGGGTGTTGTGGTCCATCAGCCGTTGCGCAGGTTCTTCGCCGAGGCGGTGATCGCTTCATATTGCCCCGAGGGCCGGAAGCGCCACAGGTATTGCGCGATGATGGCGGGGGCGGCGGTCGGTTCGATGCCCAGGTCGGCAAAGGTCTTGACCTGTCCCGAGACCCGGTTCGGCCGGCGCAGCAGCCGGGCCTGGTCGCGGGTCATGATGCGGTTGGTCAGCAGCCCGCCGCTGACGGTCTGCACCGTGTCCAGCACCGATCCCATCACCCGGCCCAGCCAATTCGGCAGGCCGATGATGGCGCGGCGCCGGTCGGTGGCAACCAGAACCTGCTGCGCCACCTCGCGCATGGTCAGGACGTCCGGCCCGCCAAGCTCGTAGATGCCCGGCTCGGCCTGTCCCGCGGCGGCCATGGCGGCGGCGCGGGCCACGTCCTCGACATAGACCGGCTGCATCTGGGTGTTCGCGCCCGGCACCAGCAGGATCGGCCCCAGCCGCGTCATCGAGGCGATGCGGTTGTAGAAATGGTCGTCCGGCCCGAACATGACCGAAGGCCGCAGGATCACCGCATCGGGGCGATGCGCCAGCACCGCCGCCTCGCCCCGGCCCTTGGTGGCGGCATAGCGGCTGTCCGAATCCGGATCCGCGCCGATGGCCGAGACATGCACGAAATGCCGGACCCCGGTTTCGGCGGCGATGCGGGCGACGCGGCCCGCGGCCTCCTCGTGGATGGCGTCGAAGGTGTTCCTGCCCTCGCGCACCATGATGCCGACGCAGTTGATGACCGCATCCGCATCGGCCATGCAGGCGGTCACGGAAAGGTCGTCGCGCACGTTGCAGGGCACCGGCTCGACCTGGCCGGGGGCGCCATAGGTGCGCACCACCCCGGCCTCGTTCGGGCGGCGGACGGCGACGCGGATGCGCCAGCCCTGGGCGGCCATGACCCGTGCGATCTGCCGGCCGAGGAATCCAGACCCGCCATAAATGGTGACAAGCTTGGCTGCGGACATGCGGCGCTCCCTTCGTGCGTGCTTGATCGTTCAATACCCAAGCCTTCCGCCAGCGGCAAGCCGTGGCCGCCGGCCTGCGACGATCGGGTCCGCCTTGCCGGCCCGTCCCGGCGTTGGCCGCGCCCTTTCAAGGCCGGGCAACGGCGGCAAATGGGCGAGGGATGAAAAGATCGTCCAGGCCGAGCCCCGGGGGGAGGCGCGGCACCGCCGCCGCGGCCGTTGGTGCCAGGCGTGCGGGGATCGCGGCCACCGGCTTGCGGCCTGCTCGCGGCCGCCTGGGGCGGCGGCATGCGGACGATCTCATGGAGCGCGGCAGGATCAGGCGGGTCCGTGCCGTGCGAAGGGGGCATGCCGGGCCGCGCTGATCCGGCCGAAGGGGCAGGGCTCTACCCGGCCGGGGCGCGGTTTTCCGGCGGCGCCGGCCGATGAAGCACGGCCCGGACACGGCCGGGCCGGCGGCTTCGAAGGCGGCGTGAACGGGGGCGCGAAAAAGATTTGCGGCCGGCGAAGATTTTTGTCGATCCCCCGTTGACACCCCCTGCGGCTGGGCTTAATCACCCGGCTCACGCGACCTGCCCAGGTGGCGGAATTGGTAGACGCGCACGGTTCAGGTCCGTGTGCCGCAAGGCGTGGAGGTTCGAGTCCTCTCCTGGGCACCATGAACAAAAGCCGCGCAAACCCTTGGGTTTGCGCGGCTTTTGCTTTGCGCGGCAGGGTGCTTTCGGGCAAGGCTTGCCGCCGGTGGCACGGTCGCTTGGGTATTTGGGAAACGGTGAAGCCATGCAGGCGCGGGCGGGGCGCAGCCATGGCCTTCCCGGCCGGGATGGGCACAGGCAGGGCGCCGTGGGGGGAAAGGAAGTGGCCGCATGATACCGCGTTTCGGAACGCCGCCGGGGCGCCGCGCCCATCGCCTGCGTCCGGGGGCCTATGGGCTGCTGATCCGCGACGGCGCGGCGCTGCTGACCTTCCAGCAGGCGCCGGCGCCCGAGTTCCAATTGCCCGGCGGCGGCATCGACCCCGGCGAATCGCCGTTGGCCGCCCTGCATCGCGAGGTGCGCGAGGAGACCGGCTGGAGCATCGGCAATCCGCGCCGCCTCGGCGCCTATCGGCGTTTTTGCCATATGCCGGATTACGGGTTCTGGGCGGAGAAGCTCTGCACCCTCTGGCTGGCCCGCCCGGTGGTGCGGCTGGGCGCTCCTTCCGAGCCGGGGCATGAAGCGCATTGGGTGCCCCTGCGGCAGGTCGCGGAACTGTTGCCCGATCCGGGCTCGCGCGCCCTGGTGCGGGCGGCGTTGCGCCGGATCTGAGCCGGGTCTCAGCCCCAGGGGCCGCCACCGTTCTTCTGCCGCTCGACCAGCACGGCCGAGATGTCGTCGCCGCGCCGGCCGCCGGCGTAATGCGCTGCCGACCAGCAGATCGATTCCAGCAGTGCATCGCCGCGCAGCGTGGCATTGGTGCGCAGGATGGCATTCAGCCCTTCTTCGCCCAGGGGTTCGCCGCGCGCATTCTCGCTTTCCGTGAGGCCGTCCGAGCTGATGAACAGCCGGTCGCCGGGTCCAAGCGCCAATTGCACCTCGTCATACGCGGCATCGGGAAACACCCCCACGGGCAGGCCGCCGCCGCCGATGCGCTCGATGCGGCCGTCGGCGCGTTGCAGCACCGGATGGGGGTGGCCCGCCTGCACCAGGCGCAGCTGGCCGGTCAGGAAATCCAGATCGGCATAGACCATGGTGAAATAGGATTCGGTACGCAATTCCTCGATCATCAGCGTGTTCAGGTGGCGCAGCACCTCGGTCGGCGGGCGGGCGTCGTAAAGGCCCAGGTCGGTGATGCGCAGCGCGATGTTCTGGTCCGTCCCACCGGAAAGCAGCGCCGCCAGCCGCGCGCAAAGCAGTGCCGAGGCGACGCCATGGCCCGCCACGTCCAGCGCGAACAGCCCGACGCGGCGGGCGTTGATCGGAAAGAAGCCGACCAGGTCGCCGCCGATATGGCCGGCCGGGCGCATCAGCAGCGAAAGGTCGAAATCGCCGTAGCGGCCATGGCGTTCCCGCACCAGCCCCTGCTGGAGGCGCTGCGCCTCGCGCAGGTCGCGGTCGATCGCGGCCTGGGTCTCGCGCAGCTGGGCCAGGGTGGCGCTGAGCTGGGTATTGGCGCTGCGCAGGCTTTCCTCCATGCGCAGGATGCGTTCGCTGGCGGAAAGCCGCGCCAGCAGTTCGGCGCCCGAGACCGGCTTGGTCAGGAATTCGTCGGCGCCGGCGCGCAGCCCCTGGGCGATGTCCTTCTTGTCGTTGCGCGAGGTCAGCAGGATGAAATAGCCATAGCGGTCCGACTGCATCTCGCGAAAGCGGCGGCAAAATTCCAGCCCGCTTTGGCCCGGCATCATCCAGTCCGAGATGACGATGTCGGGCCGCCGCTCCAGGCAGATGCGCATCGCCTCGTCGCCGCTGGCCGCCTCGACCACCTGGTAGCCGGCGCGGAGCAGCTGCACCGCCAGGGTCCGCCTTTGTGCCCGGCTGTCGTCGACAAGCAGCACCAGCCGCATGCTGTGCGGTATCGTCGTCGCGGCCTGGGGGTCGAGGATCATCATGCGCCAGGGTCTAGACCACGGGGTCTGAATGTTCCGTTAATCCAGACAATTTTCGCGATTAACACGTTATAGATGAAATTGCTGTTATGAAGGGTGGGTGATTCTTCCGAGGGTTGTCCATGCTGGATTGGAACCGTATCAACGAACTGCGCGGGGAGGTCGGCGATGACGAATTCCAGCTGATCCTGGAACTGTTTCTGGACGAGGTCGAAGGTGTCATCATGCGCCTGTCGCGCCGGGACGTGCTGCAGCTGGAAACCGACCTGCATTTCCTGAAAGGATGCGCCTGGAACCTGGGCTTTGTCGATTTCGGCAATCTTTGCGATGCAGGCGAACGCAAGGCGGCCGGGGGCCGGGCGGCCGAGGTCGATGCCGAATCGCTGCTGGCCAGTTATTCCGCGTCGAAACAGGCGCTGATGCGCCAGCTGGACGCGGCGCTGCGTCCCGACAAGCGGATGCGCCTTGCCTGAGCGCCGGTCAGATCAGGAATTCCGCCAGCACCGGATCGCGGGTGATGTCGCGATAGCCGATCCCCGCCGCTTCCAGCCTGTCGCACAGCCGGGCAAGGTTTTCCGGGGCGGTGGTCTCGATGCCGATCAGGACCGAGCCGAAGTTGCGCGCCGATTTCTTCAGGTATTCGAAGCGGGCGATATCGTCCTCGGGGCCCAGCAATTGCAGGAAATCGCGCAGGGCGCCGGGCCGCTGCGGCATGCGCAGGATGAAATAGCGCTTGAGCCCCGAGAAACGCTGGGCGCGCTCCTTGACCTCGGGCAGGCGCTCGAAGTCGAAATTCCCGCCCGAACAGATGCAGACCACCCGCTTGCCGGCCAGGTCGGGAATGTCGCGCAGCACGTCCACTGCCAGCGCCCCGGCCGGTTCCAGCACGATGCCCTCGATGTTCAGCATTTCGAGCATGGTGGCGCAGATGCGATCTTCGGGCGCGGTATGGACGCGCTCGGCGCCGAAGCCGCGAAGCGCGGCAAAGGGCAGGTCGCCGATCCGCGCCACGGCGGCGCCATCGACGAAATTGTCCACGGCGGGCAGGGTCACGGGGGCGCCCGCCAGCAGCGCCTCGCGCAGGCTGGCGCCACCTTCCGGTTCGGCGAACTCGGCGCGGGTGCCGGGGGCCAGTTCGGCCAGCAACCGGGTGACGCCGGCGGCCAGCCCCCCGCCGCCGACCGGCAGGACGACGACATCCGGCGCGGCATCCAGCTGGTCGAGCAGCTCCAGCCCGACCGTGGCCTGCCCCTCGATGATGTCCGGGTCGTCGAAGGGCGACAGGAAGGTGGCGCCCTGCGCGCGGGCGAAATCCTGCGCCGCGGCCAGCGTCTGGTCGAAATAATCGCCGGTCAGCACGATCTCGATGGCGCCGTTGCCGAAGATGCGGGTCTTGTCGATCTTTTGCCGGGGCGTGGTGACCGGCATGAAGATCGTGCCGCGGGTGCCGAAATGCCGGCAGGCATAGGCCATGCCCTGCGCGTGGTTGCCGGCGCTGGCGCAGACGAAATGCCCCTGCGGCCCGGCGCCGATCTTGCGCATGGCGTTGAAGGCGCCGCGCAGCTTGTAGCTGCGCACCGGCGTCAGGTCTTCGCGTTTCAGCCAGATCTCGGCACCGTATTTCGCCGAGAGGTGATCGTTCTTCTGCAAGGGCGTCGGCTCGAAAAGGTCGCGCAGCGCGATCCCGGCCTGGCGGACAGAGGCGGCAAAGTTTTCCATGACCGGCGCATGGCGCGAAAAACCGCGGTTGGCAAGTGGGGATGGCTTGCCGCCCTGGGCGGCGGCGCCCGGCCGCCCTGGCTAGCGGGTGGCGTCCATCTTGCAGGGCAGGACGACGGGCTGTGCCCTGTCGGGCAGCCAGGCAAGCACCTGGGTATCGGAAAGGAAGGTGACGGAAAGGGGCCGGGACGGCATGGCTGGGAAATCGCATCGGTAGTTTTCCTGCCCATCCAGCGCCCGGACGAGGCTGGGCAGGTCGGGCATGATCGTCAGCGATGACGCAAGCGGCATCGCGATCATCGCGCTGAGCGGCAGGACAAAGGCCATCGACCGCAGGGCAGCGCCTCCACGCCTCGTCAGCATTTGCAGGGTAAGCAACCCCAACTGCAGCAGCATGAGCAGCGCCCCAGCCCCCGCGAAGGTCAGCCACAAAGTCGTGACCGCTGTCAGTACGTCCAGGGTCATCGGAAAGGTATCGGGCGCAACGCCGAAGCTTTGTGCCAGGATGCTGCGCGCCTTCATGCGGGCAAGCACGGCCATGCCCAGGGGAATGGCGAGGGCCAGGCCAAGCCTGAGGCCAGGCCATCCTTGCAAGCTGCCCATGATCGCGATGGCCCAGCCCAGCACCGCGATGCCGAAGGCCAATGTCAGCACGGCAAGGGCGACGGGATCATGCCAGCCGGGCAGCGGTTCGACCTGCAGCGGCGGCAGGAAGAGGAGCGCGGCGATGATCGCGCTGAGCCACCAGCAGTCGCGAAAGACACGCCGCAACAGCGCGCCCGCCTGGTCCATGAAGGCATCGCGCCACTGCCGCAGCCTGCGCCGGCACAGGATGGCGCTGCACCGGGCCCCCCGCCGAATTCCACCCGGTTTGCCGGAAAAGCCCTGCCTGCGCCTGGGCGGCGCCCCGCTCTTGTCGGTCATCGGAAAACATCCTATTGCAACATCAACTCAAAAAAAACGGGGGCCATATCGCATGTCCGACGCGCCGAAGAAAGTCGTCCTTGCCTATTCGGGCGGGCTCGACACCTCGATCATCCTGAAATGGCTGCAGACCGAATATGGCTGCGAGGTCATCACCTTCACCGCCGACCTGGGCCAGGGCGAGGAACTCGAACCGGCGCGCCAGAAGGCCGAACTGCTGGGCATCAAGCCGGAAAACATTCATATCGTCGACGTGCGCGAGGAGTTCGTGCGCGACTTCGTCTTCCCGATGTTCCGCGCCAATGCGGTCTACGAGGGGCTTTACCTGCTGGGCACCTCGATCGCCCGGCCGCTGATCTCCAAGCACCTGGTGGACATCGCGCATCGCCACGGTGCCGATGCCGTGGCCCATGGCGCCACCGGCAAGGGCAATGACCAGGTCCGGTTCGAACTGTCGGCCTATGCGCTCGACCCCTCGATCAAGGTGATCGCGCCCTGGCGGGAATGGGATCTGACCTCGCGCACCCGGCTGATCGAATTCGCCGAAGAACACCAGATCCCGATCGCCAAGGACAAGCGCGGCGAGGCGCCCTTCTCGGTCGATGCCAACCTGCTGCACACCAGCAGCGAGGGCAAGGCGCTGGAAAATCCCGCCGAGGAAGCACCCGATTACGTCTACCAGCGCACCGTCAGCCCCGAGGACGCGCCCGACCAGCCCGAATATGTCGAGATCGGCTTCGAGCGTGGCGATGCGGTGTCGATCAACGGCGAGGCGCTGTCGCCTGCCACCATCCTGACGGCGCTGAACGAATATGGCCGCAGGCATGGTATCGGCCGGCTCGACTTCGTGGAAAACCGCTTTGTCGGCATGAAGTCGCGCGGCATCTACGAGACCCCCGGCGGCACCATCCTGCTGGAAGCGCATCGCGGCATCGAGCAGATCACGCTGGACAGCGGCGCCGGGCACCTCAAGGATTCGATTATGCCGCGCTATGCCGCGCTGATCTACAACGGCTTCTGGTTCAGCCCCGAGCGCGAGATGCTGCAGGCGCTGATCGACAAGAGCCAGGAACATGTGACCGGTACCGTGCGGCTGAAGCTCTACAAGGGCAGCGTCCACACGGTCGGCCGCTGGTCGGACCATTCGCTCTACAGCGAAAAGCACGTCACCTTCGAGGACGATGCCGGCGCCTATGACCAGAAGGACGCGGCGGGCTTCATCCGGCTCAACGCGCTGCGGCTGAAGCTGGTGGCCAATCGCAACGCCAGGTTCAAGTAGACCCACCGGCCGCGGGCAGCCCCCGCGGCCTTTTTCATGAGGCCCGCCATGTCCCGTCCCGCCCATATCGCCATCGTCACCGTCTCGGACCGTGCCGCCAGCGGCGAGTACGAGGACAAGGGCGGTCCGGGGGCCGAGGCCTGGCTGCGCGCCGCCATCACCTCGCCCCTGGACATCACCCGCCGCATCATTCCCGACGGGCGCGAGATCGTCGCGGATTGCCTGCGCGACCTGGCTGACGAACAGGGCGCCGACCTGATCCTGATTACCGGCGGCACCGGCCCGGCGCCGCGCGACCAGACGCCCGAGGCCATGGCCGAGGTGATCGAAAAGGAACTGCCCGGCTTTGGCGAGGAAATGCGCCGCGCCAGCCTGCGCGAGGTGCCGACCGCCATCCTGTCGCGCCAGACCGCGGGCATCCGCGGCGCCACGCTGATGATCACCCTGCCGGGCAAGCCCTCGGCCATTGCCACCTGCCTCGATGCGGTCTTTGCGGCGGTGCCCTATTGTCTCGACCTGATCGGCGCGGCTTATGTCGAAACCGATCCTGCCCGC
The DNA here is from genome assembly GCF_046335115.1 of Paracoccus sp. P2. Taxonomy (NCBI): domain Bacteria; kingdom Pseudomonadati; phylum Pseudomonadota; class Alphaproteobacteria; order Rhodobacterales; family Paracoccaceae; genus Paracoccus; species Paracoccus sp. P2. Next base: position 98,354 of record NZ_JBGOSN010000005.1, read on the forward strand.
ATCAAGGCGTTCCGGCCGAAGACATAGCCGCCGGCCGGACCAGCAGGTCGGCGGGCAGCGATTCGCGCAGTACCAGGTCGGCATTGCCGAGGTCGTTCTCCAGATGCGCCGTCACTTCGGCGGGGGAACGCCCTAGTCCCTGCCAGCGCGCCGTCAGGCGGCGGCGCAGCTCCGGCATCGACACGTCCAGCATGACCGACAGATCCCAAAGCCCGGCCAGTTCGCGCCAGGGCGCGCGGTCCAGCAGCAGGTAATTGCCCTCGACCACCACCAGCCGATCATCCGCTCCGACCCGGCCGGCGCCGGCGATGGCCAGGTCCAGGCCCCGGTCGAAGACCGGATGGATCACCTCGCCCCCGGCCTTGAGCCGCCGCACCAGCGCGACGAACCCCGCCGCGTCGAAGGTCTCGGGCGCGCCCTTGCAGCCGCGCAGCCCGCCCGCCTCCAGCAGGCGGTTGTCCAGGTGGAACCCGTCCATCGGCACCAGGACCGCATCCGCAAGCCCGGCCACCAGCTGCGCGGCCAGGGTGGATTTTCCCGATCCGGGCGCCCCGACGATGGCCACGATGCGCCGTCCCGGGCCCAGCCGCGCCACAAGGTCCAGTATTTCTTCCATGCAAAAATATCCTGGGGGGAGTCCGAAGGACGGGGGGCAAAGCCCCCCGCAGCCGTGCCGTTCAGGCCGCCGTCGCCACCTCGTCCGGCACCTTCGCCCCGGTCATGAAGGCCACCGCGTCCGACATGGAATAATCGTCCGGCCGGATCACGCACAGCCGCCGGCCCAGCCGGTGGATATGGATGCGGTCGGCCACCTCGAAGACATGCGGCATGTTGTGGCTGATCAGGATGATCGGGATCCCGCGCGAGCGCACGTCGCGGATCAACTCCAGCACGCGGCGGCTTTCCTTGACGCCAAGTGCCGCCGTCGGTTCGTCCAGGATCACCACCTTGGAGCCGAAGGCGGCCGCCCGCGCCACCGCCACGCCCTGGCGCTGGCCGCCCGACAGCGTCTCCACCGCCTGGTTGATGTTCTGGATCGTCATCAGCCCAAGCTCGGTCAGCTTCTCGCGGGCGAATTTCTCCATCGCCGGGCGGTCGAGTTTGCGGAACCACTGGCCCATGATGCCGGGTTTGCGCAATTCGCGGCCCATGAACATGTTGTCGGCGATGGAGAGGGCAGGGGACATGGCCAGCGTCTGATAGACGCATTCGATGCCATGGCCGCGCGCATCCAGCGGGCTGGCAAAGCGCACCGGCCTGCCCTCCAGCGTGATTTCGCCCTCGTCGGGCTGGACCGCCCCGGACAGCGCCTTGATCAGCGAAGACTTGCCGGCGCCGTTGTCGCCGATGACCGCCAGGATCTCGCCCGGCATCAGGTCGAAGTCGCAATGGTCCAGCGCCGTCACCTTACCATAGCGCTTGACCAGGCCGCGGGCTTTCAGAAGCGGTTCTGCGGAAGTGTTCGCGTTCATGCCGATGCCTTTCTGATCCATTGATCCACCGCCACGGCGAGGATGATGAGCAGGCCGATGAGGAAGAAGGTCCATTGCGGATCGGTGCCGACCATCTTCAGCCCCATCTCGAACACGCCGACGATCAGCGCGCCGAAGAACATGCCGACGATCGAGCCGCGGCCGCCGAACAGGCTGATCCCGCCGATCACCACCGCGGTGATGGACTGGATGTTGCCCAGTTGCCCGGTCGAGGCCGAGGGCGAGACCGAGCCGAAGCGGCCGATCATCACCCAGCCCGCGATGGCGCAGAACAGGCCCGCCAGCGCATAGACCTGGATCAGCACCCGCCTGGTGCGCACCCCGGCCAGCTCCGCCGCCTCCGGGTCGTCGCCGACGGCATAGACATGCCGGCCCCAGGCAGTATGGCGCAGGACGTAGGCCAGGATCGCGACCAGCGCCACCATCAGGAAGACGGCATAGAGGATCTTCACCCCGCCGGGCTGGATGGAATAGCCCCAGAATTGCAGCGCCGGCGCCTCGGCGGCGATGGCCGAGGAGCGGATGGTCTCGTTTGCGGAATAGATGTAGTTCGCCGCCAGGATGATCTGCCAGGTGCCCAGCGTCACGATGAAGGGCGGCAGCTTGATGCGCGCGACCAGCCAGCCGTTGGCAAAACCCATGGCCGTGCCCGCCGCCAGCCCCAGCGCGATGGCCAGCGGCGCCGGGATGCCATAGCGAAAGGTGAACTGCCCCATCAGCACCGAGGAGAACACCGCGATGGCCCCGACCGAAAGGTCGATCCCCGCCGTCAGCACCACCAGCGACTGCGCGCAGCCCAGGATGCCGACGATGGCGATCTGCTGCAGGATGGTGGACAGTGTCACCGCCTTGAAGAAGTTCGGCGACAGCAGCCCGAAGACGATGATCGCCGCGACCAGGACGATCATCGGCACCGCCGAAGGCGTCATGTGCAGCCAGTGCTGCAGGCGCTTCAGGGCGGTTTTCTGTTCGTGGAACTCGGCAACCTTGTCCGAGGCGCCTTGCAGGCCTTCCTCGTAGCTGGTGGCCGTCTTGGTGTCGGATGACATGGACGGTCTCCCCCTTGCAAGACGCCGTGCAGGGCGCCGCTGCTTGTGGTCAGGGCGGGACGATCCCGCCCTGCTGTTCAGTCGGGCCTCAGCCCCAGCAAAGCTCGGCGCCGCGGGCCGAGTCGATGGATTCGACGCCCTCGGCCGGCTTGTCGGTGACCAGCTGCACGCCGGTATCGACGAAATCCTTGCCCTCGGTCGGCGCGGGCTTGGTGCCGTCCTTGGCGAAGGCGGCGATGGCCTCGATGCCGCGCGCCGCCATGTCCAGCGGATATTGCTGCGAGGTGGCGCCGATCACGCCCTCCGCGACGTTCTGCACGCCGGGGCAGCCGCCATCGACCGAGACGATCAGCACGTCGTTCTCGCGCCCGACGGCCTTCAGCGCCTCATAGGCGCCGGCGGCGGCGGGTTCGTTGATGGTATAGACTAGGTTGATGTCGGAATCCTTGGCCAGCAGCGTCTCCATCGCCTTCAGCCCGCCTTCCTCGTTGCCCGAGGTGACCTCGTGGCCGACGATGCGCGGATCGGTCTCGTCGCCCCATTTCTCGGGGTCGCCCAGCTCGACGCCGAAGCCTTGCAGGAAGCCCTGGTCGCGCAGCACGTCGACCGAGGGCTGCGAGATCGCTAGGTCCAGAAGCGCGATCCTGGCCTCGGCCGCCGCATCGCCCATGGTGGCCCTGGCCCATTGGCCGATCAGTTCGCCGGCCTTGAAATTGTCGGTGGCGAAGGTCGCATCCGCCGCGTCGACCGGGTCCAGCGGCGTGTCCAGCGCGATCACCAGCAGCCCGGCATCCCGCGCCGCCTGCACGGAATCGACGATGGCCTTGGTGTCCGAGGCGGTGATCAGGATGCCCTTGGCGCCGTCGGCGATGCAGGCCTCGATGGCCGAGACCTGGCTTTCATGGTCGCCGTCGATGCGGCCGGCATAGGATTTCAGCTCGATCCCCAGTTCGCTGGCCTTGGCCTGGGCGCCTTCCTTCATCTTCACGAAGAAGGGGTTGGTGTCGGTCTTGGTGATCAGACAGGCGCTGTCCGCCTGCGCCATGCCGGCGATCAGGGTCAGGGTCGAGCCCGCCAGCGCAGCGCGCAGCAGTTTGGTCTTGGTCATGATGTCCTTCCTCCTCTGGGCGGGTCTGACCGCCGCCTCCTTCCAAAAGGCTGCCGAAGAAACGGGGGCTTGTCAATAAATCAATTTCGTTGATTTAATAGGGGAGAGGGAGGAAGCGACCATGCCGAACACCAATCCGGGGGCGACGCCGCAGGGGGTCCGCAGCCAGAACGAGCGGCTGATCCTGTGGCTGATTCGCCGCAACGGGCCGATGCCGCGCGCCGCGCTGGCCCAGGCCACGGGCCTGTCCGCGCAGGCCGTCACCAACATCACGCGCGAGCTGATCGCCGCCGGCCTGCTGGACGCTGGGGGTGAGCGGCGGCGCGGCAAGGTGGGCCAGCCGTTGCTGCCCTTGGCCTTGGCGCCGGACGGGGCGCTGTTTCTGGGCCTCAAGGTCGGGCGCCGGGTGGCCGAGCTGGTGCTGGTCGATTTCGCCGGCGCGATCCGGCAGATCCGGGTGCTGCCCCATGCCTATCCGCAGCCCGACGCGATTCGCGATTTTGCCATCGCCGGCGTGGCCGAGATCCTCTCGGGCCTGACCGAGGCGCAACATGCGCGTCTGGCGGGCATGGGCATTGCCAGCCCTTTCTACCTGTGGGACTGGGCCGAGGAGATGCAGCCCTGGCGCGGCCGCGACCTGCGCGCCGAACTGGCCGAGGCGCTGGACCTGCCGGTCTGGCTGGAGAATGACGGCTCCTGCGCCTGCGGGGCCGAGATGATGTTCGGCACCGAGGAATTGCCGCAGGATTTCCTGTATTTCTATGTCGCGCATTTCGCCGGCGGCGGCGTGGTGCTGGACGGGCGGCTGCGGCTGGGGCCGTCGCGCAATGCGGGTGCCATGGGCTCCTGTCCGGTGCCGGGTGGCCGGCAGGTGCTGGACGTGGCCTCGATCTCGGTGCTGGAAACGGCCTTGGGGGACGATCTGCCGCTGGAGGATGCGGCCTGGGATCTGCCGCCCGGTATCGTGCGGGAATGGCTGGACGAATCGGCGCGGGTACTGTCCCATGCGGCGCTGGGGGCGGTGGCCGTGCTGGACCTGCCGCTGGTGGTGATCGACGGTGCCATGCCGGCCGCGCTGCGGGCCGGGCTGGTGCAGGCGACCGCGGCCGGCCTGGCCGGGATGCGCCATCACGGCGTCACCCTGCCCGAGGTGCGCGCCGGAACCCTGGGCCGCCGGGCCCGCACGCTGGGGGCGGCCGCGCTGCCGCTGGGGGCGGGCTTCCTGCCGGGCGGCAGTTTCTCGGTCCCGCGGCCGGGCCGGAACGGGCATGAAACCCGAGGAACGCGCCCCGCGTTCCCGTGACGACAGGTGAAGAAAGGAAGCCGCGGCCATGGCCGACGATCCATACAAGGCGCTGGGGCTGGGCAAGAATGCCAGCCAGGACGACATCAAGCGGGCCTATCGCCGGATCGCCAAGACCGACCACCCGGACCTCAATCCCGACCCCGCCGCGCATGAGCGTTTCAAGGCCGCCTCGACCGCCTATGACCTGCTGAAGGATCCCGAGCAGCGTGCGCGTTTCGACCGCGGCGAGATCGACGCCCAGGGGCAGGAGCGGCCGCAGCGGCATTACTATCGCGAATATGCCGAGCAGGGCGACAACCCCTATCGCCAGCCGCATGGTTTCGACGATCTGTCGGATGTGTTTTCGGACCTGTTCGGCGGTCGTGCCGGCGGCGGGCGGCGCGGCGGCGCGCGCAGCTTCGACATGCGCGGCCCAGACCAGCGATTCACGCTGGAGATCGACTTCATGACCGCGGCGCGCGGTGGCTCGACCCGGATCACCATGCCCGACGGGGCTGTGCTGGAGGTCAGGATCCCCGAGGGTGCGCATGACGGCCAGGTGATCCGGCTGCGCGGCAAGGGCGGCCCCGGCATGGGCAATGGCGAGCCGGGCGATGCGCTTTTGACCCTGATCGTGGCCGAGGATCCCGACTGGAAACGCGACGGCAACGATATCGAGACCACGCTGCCCATCACCATCGACGAGGCCGTGCTGGGCGGCAAGGTCGAGGCGCCGACCATCGACGGCCCGGTGATGCTGACCATTCCGCGCGGTGCCAGTTCCGGCCAGAAGCTGCGGCTGAAGGGCCGCGGCATCAAGGGCGCGGACGGGCGGCGCGGCGACCAGCATGTGGTGCTGAAGATCGTCATGCCGCCCAGAATCGATGATGAATTGGCGCGCTTCGTGGAGAACTGGCGCCAAAACCATGCCTATGATCCGAGGAGGGGAAGATGACCCAGCGCCATTACACCCTGACCGAGACGCTGGAGGCGGTCGGCGATCTGACGCCCGAGCAGCTGGACCGCTATATCCGTGCCGGCGTGGTCGTGCCGGTGCAATCCGAACAGGGGCCGCTGTTTCGCGAGATCGACCTGGCCCGGCTGAACCTGGTCGTCGACCTGGCCGAGGGCTATCACCTCGACGAGGAGGCATTGGCCCTGGTGCTGTCGCTGGTCGACCAGCTCCACGGGCTCAGGGGCGACATGCGGGCGATTCTGGATGCGGTGGCGCGCGAGCCGGTGGAAACCCGGGTGCGGCTCAAGGCCGCGATCCGCGAGGTGCGGGTGGTGACGCGCTAATCCGCCGGCCGGCGCGCGGGCAGCGCTGCCATGATGGCCAGCCGCTCGGCCTCGGTCATCCGGCCCCAGCGGGTGATCTCGTCGATGCTGCGCAGGCAGCCGGTGCAAAGCCGGCTTGCCGGGTCGATCTGGCAGATGTCGATGCAGGGGGTCGAGGGCTTCATCCGCCGGCCCCCAGAAAGCGCAGCCGGTCCAGCGCGCCTTGCAGGATATAGCCGGCCGCGACCTGGTCGATGACCTCGGCGCGGCGCTTGCGCGAGGTGTCGCCCTCCAGCAGCGCCCGTTCGGCGGCGACGGTCGACAGCCGCTCGTCCCAGAAGGTGATCGGCAGCGGCGTCAGCCGTTCCAGGTTGCGGGCAAAGGCGCGGGTCGATTGCGCCCGCGGCCCCTCGCTGCCGTCCATGTTGCGCGGCAGGCCCAGCACCAGCCCGACCAGCGCCCGCTCGGCCGCGATCTGCAGCAGCGCCTGCGCATCGGCGGTGAATTTCGTGCGCCGGATCACCGTCAGCGGCGAGGCGACGCCGCGCAGCCCGTCGCTGACCGCGACGCCGATGGTCTTGGTGCCCAGGTCCAGCCCGGCCACGGCGCCGGTGCGGGGCAGGGCTTCGGCAAAGCTTTCGATATCCTCGCAGATCATTCCAGGCTGGCCTGTTTCGCCGCCGCCTCGATGACCTCCAGCGCCTGCGCATTGCCGGCGAATTGCCTGCGCGCCTCGGCCAGGATGTCGGCGGCATGGTCCTTTTGCCCGATCACCGGCAGGGACGAGATCAGCCGCGCCCATTCCTCGGGCGTGCCGCCCTGGGTGGCCAGCCGGGTCTCCAGCCCCTTGACCATGCCCTCGACCATCTGCTGACGCTCTTCGGCGGTCATCTCCTCGGCCGCGGCCATGGCGTCGGCATCCGGGCCGGGCATGGCGGGCAGGCTGGGCATGCCCGGCGTGCCAACGGCGGCGGGTTCGGGCGGGGTATAGTCCGGGTGGCCGGCAAACCAGGCCAGATCCTGGATCGAGCCGCGGATCGGCGCGATCCAGGGCGCGTTCTCGGGGCCCTCGGCCAGCAGCCGGGCCCAGACCGGGAAGGCCTGGTCGGGCCGGCCGTTCTGCAGGTGCAGCAGCCCCGCCATGAAGCGCGCCTGCGGATTGCGGGCGTCCCGCGCCAGCGCCTGGGCCACCGCCTCCTCGCCGTCGCGGGTGATGATGCCGCCCGCCGCCTCGATCGTCAGCCCGGCCAGCCGCGCCAGATCCTCGGCGCTGGCCTTGTCGCCGCGCAGCGCGACCAGCCGGTGCTGCGCGTCCTTGGCCGCGACCAGGTTGCCCAGCCGTTCCTCGTGCTCGGCCAGCAGCTCCAGGCCGCGCGGATCGTTGGGGTTCTTCTGCACCGCCTCGCGCAGCCGCTCGATCAGGGCGACATATTCGGCATCGGGCTCGGGGCGGGCGGGCCTGGGGGCCTGCGCCTCGGCATCGGCCTGGCTGGGGCGGCTGTCGTAAAGCGCCTGCGCCTGGGCGATGCGCTGCGCGATGGGGGCGTCGGGGCTGTCGGGCTGGCCCAGGCGCTGATAGGTCAGGAAGGCCCCGCCCAGCAGCGCGGCCAAGAGCGCCAGCGCCGCCCAGCCGCCGGCGCTGCGCCGGGTGCTGCCGGCGCGTTCCAGCGCGCGGTCGGCGGCCAGCACCTTGCGGCCGATCTCGACCCGCAGCCGCTCGGCATCCGCCGCGTCGATCACGCCGCGTTCCAGATCGCGCTCGACCTCGCGCAGCTGGTCGCGATAGATTCGCAGGTCATAGGCGGCGGCGGGCTCGGCCGCCTCGCCCTGCCGGCGCAGAAGCGGCGCGGCGATGGCCAAGGCCACCACCCCTGCCAGCGCGGCGCAGATGATCCAGAACATCGGCTTCCTCTCTTTGGCTGGTCCGGTGATAGCGGTTTTCCGCCGGCCGAGAAAGTCAAAGCCCTGCGACAAATCGCGAAGCGGGCCGCGGGACATCTGCGCCGGGCCGTGACGCAATTCGACAATCGCCCCGTCGCAACCCGGCTTGCCCGAAAACCGCCCCCGCTTCACTCTGCACGGGTCGAGTCGCAAGAGGTTCCCCATGCCCGCATCTGCAAGTTCCAGCACCGGCCGCTATTCGGTCTTTGCCATCGCGCGCGAGGCGATGCGGCTGCATACCGGCTGGAAACGCGCCTGGGCCAGTCCCGAGCCGAAGAAGAAATACCAGGTCGTCATCGTCGGCGCCGGCGGCCATGGCCTTGCCACCGCCTATTACCTGGGCAAGAATTTCGGCATCACCGATGTCGCGGTGATCGAGAAAGGCTGGCTGGGCGGCGGCAATACCGGCCGCAACACCACCATCATCCGCTCGAATTACCTGCAGGATCCGTCGGCGGCGATCTATGACAAGGCGCTGAAACTCTACGAGAACCTGTCGCAGGATCTGAACTACAACATCATGTTCAGCCCGCGCGGCCTTCTGATGCTGGCGCAGACCGAGCATGAGGTGCGCGGCTACAAGCGCACCGTCTATGCCAACCAGCTACAGGGCGTGGCGACCGAATGGGTCAGCCCGAAGCGCATCAAGGACATGCTGCCGATCATCAATATCGACGGGCCGCGCTATCCGGTCCTGGGCGGGCTTTACCAGGAGCGCGGCGGCACCGCCCGCCACGACGCCGTGGCCTGGGGCTATGCCCGCGCCTGCTCGGCCATGGGCATGCACATCATCCAGAACTGCGAAGTGACCGGCATCGAGACCGCGAACGGCCAGGTCCGCGCGGTGAACACCGGCAAGGGCCGGATCGAATGCGACAAGCTGGCGCTGATCGCCGCCGGCCACAGCTCGGTCCTGGCCGAGATGGCCGGCTTCCGCCTGCCCATCGAATCGCTGGCGCTCCAGGCGCTGGTTTCCGAGCCGATCAAGCCCTGCTGCGACCTGGTCATCATGGCCAACACCGTCCACGGCTATCTGTCGCAATCCGACAAGGGCGAGATGGTGATCGGCGGCGGCACCGACGGTTTCAACAACTACACCCAGCGCGGCTCCTGGCACCATGTCGAAGAAACCGTGCGCGCGCTGATCGAGACCTTCCCGATGCTGTCGCGGCTCAAGATGCTGCGGCAATGGGGCGGCATCGTGGACATGACCGGCGACCGCTCGCCGATCCTGTCCACCACGCCGGTCGGCAACATCTTCGTCAACTGCGGCTGGGGCACCGGCGGCTTCAAGGCCATCCCCGGCTCGGGCTGGGCGATGGCAGAGTTGCTGGCCAAGGGCCGGCCCGGCCCGCTGGCCGCCGATTTCGGGCTGAACCGTTTCGCCGAGGGCCGCTTCATCGACGAAAGCGTCGCCGCGGGGGTGGCGCATTGATGCGCAGCGCGGGCATGATCCTGCCGGCGCATGCGGTTTTTGGGCCGATTTTTGCCCAAGTGCCGGTTGCGGTGGAAAATTTCGTGCAAGGGTTGGGAAACTGTTTCCTGTCTGGTGAATTGTTGAATCACGTCACCATGACCAAGGAGTTTTCTTCATGGCCGAACAGAACAAGAGCAACCTCTGGCTCATCGTCGGCGTCGTCGTCGTCGTGCTGGTCGTCATCTATTGGTTCGTGTCTTCCGGCACCGAACCGGCAGCGACCGAGCCGCCCGCCGCGCCGGCCGTCTCGTCCGAGCCCGCACCGGTCGATGACGGCGCCGTCTCGGTCGAGCCGCCGGCCGATGCTGCTCCGGCCGATCCCGCTGTTCCCGAGCCGGCCGAGCCTGCCACCCCGGCTCCGGCCAACTAAGGCGTCCCTCCCGGCGCCTTCGGGCGCCCTCTCTCTCCAGGGCCGGGGGGCGTTGTGCCCCTCGGTTCCTTGCCGTGTCATCTGCGACGGCCGAACAGGCCGCCCCTCCCATGCGCTGCGCCGCCGCGCCGTGCCCTTGTTCCCGGCCCCCGCCATCCTTGCCAGCCGTGCAGCCCCGCCGGGCATCGCGGGCTGCGGATGCCTTGCCGGGCCCCTGCCTTCCATCGCCGCCTTGCGCGCCCGGCCGACCCTCTGGGCGCCGGCCCGCCTGCGCGCCTTGCCGCCCAAGGAGTGATCCATGCTGACCCTGACCTGTCCCTATTGCGGCGTCGCGGCCGAGGAAACCGAGCTGCAACCCGGCGGCGAGGCGCATCTGAAGCGCTTCGGTCCCGGCTCGTCGGATGCCGAGTTCGAGGCCTATCTTTTCGCCCGCAAGAACCCCAAGGGCGTGCATTTCGAACGCTGGCGCCATGCCTATGGCTGCGGCAAGTGGTTCCTGGCGGCGCGTGACACCGCTACGCTGCAGGTCTTTGGCACCTACAGCGCCCAGACCCCGCATCCCACGCCCGAGATCGTCGCCGCCATCCAGGCTGCGCGTCCCGACTGGCAGCCCGACTGGCCCGAAACCTCCGCCGAAACCCCTGTCGATACCCCCGCCGAAAGCCTGAACGCATGACCCGGACCGGACCCTTCCGCCTGCCGCGCGGCGGCCGCCTGATCGACCGCGCCTATCAACTGCCCTTCCGTTTCGACGGCCGCCAGATGCGCGGGGTCGCGGGCGATACGCTGGCCTCGGCCCTGCTGGCCAACGGCCAGCTGATGATGGGCCGCAGCTTCAAGTATCACCGCCCGCGCGGCCCGATCGCCTCGGGCGCCGAGGAACCGAACGCGCTGCTGGGCCTCGGTCAGGGCGGCCGGTTCGAGCCGAACCAGCGCGCCACCACCACGCCGCTGGTCGCCGGCATGGTCACCGCCAGCCAGAATTGCTGGCCCAGTCTGAACGCCGATATCGGCGCAGTGAACAACTGGCTCTATCGCTTTTTCCCGGCCGGTTTCTATTACAAGACCTTCATGTATCCGCGCGGCTTCTGGAAACATGTGTTCGAGCCGATCATCCGCCGCTCGGCCGGCCTGGGCAAGGCCCCGACCGATCCCGACCCGGACAAGTACGAACAGGCCTATGCCCATGTGGACGTGGTGGTCGTCGGCGGCGGCATCGCCGGGCTGGCCGCGGCCCGCGACGCCGCGCGCCGGGGCAAGTCGGTCTGGCTGGTCGAGCAGGCACCGCATTTCGGCGGCCGCACGCCGACCGACCATGCCGACGGCCAAGCCCGCGTCGATGCGCTGCTGGCGGAATTGCGGGGGATGGAGAACGTCACCCTGCGCCGCTCGACCCAGGCGACCGGGCTTTACGACCACGGTTATCTGCTGGTGCGGGAATCGCTGGCCGATCACGACCCGAACGCGGGCATCCCGCGCCAGCGCCTGTGGCGCATCCGCGCGGGCCATGTGATCGTCGCCACCGGTGCGCTGGAGCGGCCGCTGAGCTTTGCCGGCAATGACGTGCCAGGGGTCATTCTGGCCTCGGCCGTGCGCGATTACATCGACCTTTACGGCGTGGCGCCGGGCCGGCGGATCGTCGTCGTCACCAATAACGACGATGCCTATCGCACCGCGCTGGCGGCGCTGGATGCCGGGCTCGAGGTCGCCGCGGTGATCGACGCGCGCAGTTCGGCCACGGGGGCGCTGCCCGCAGCGGTGCGCGCCCGCGGCCTGCGCGTCCTGACCGGCAGCGCCATTGCCGGCATCAAGGGCGGCCAGGCGGTCGAGGCGGTCAAGATCTGCGCCCATTCCGGCTCGGGCCAGGTCACCGAGACCGTGGATGCCGATTGCGTCGCCATGTCCGGCGGCTGGTCGCCGGTGGTCCACCTGTGGAGCCATTGCGGCGGCAAGCTGAACTGGTCCGACGCGCAGTCGATGTTCGCCCCCGACCCGAACCGCCCGCCGACCGGCGCCGACGGCAAGGCGATGGCCAGCTGCGCGGGTGCAGCGGCGGGCGACCTGCTGGTCCCGGAACTGACCGGCGCGCAGGCGGAATCCGCGACCATGCCGGTCTGGGTCATGCCGGCCCACGCCACGCGCAAGATGAAGTTCAAGATGTGGCTCGACTTCCAGAACGACGTGAAGGTCTCGGATGTCGAACTGGCCGCGCAGGAAGGCTATCACAGCGTCGAGCATACCAAGCGTTACACGACCCTCGGCATGGCGACCGACCAGGGCAAGGTCAGCAACATCAACGGCCTTGCCGTGCTGTCCCATGCGCTGAACCAGCCGATCCCGGCCACGGGCACGACGACCTTCCGCCCGCCCTATACGCCGCTGACCCTGGGCACCATCGCCGGCGAGGCGCGGGGCGAGATCTTCCAGCCCTTGCGCAAGACGCCCATGCATGGCTGGCACGAAAGCCGCGGCGCCTTCTTCGAGCCGGTCGGCCACTGGCGCCGCCCCTATTGCTACCCGAAGGCGGGCGAAAGCCATGGCGACGCGGTGGCGCGCGAGATCCGCGCGGTGCGGGCCTCGGTCGGCACGCTCGATGCCTCGACGCTGGGCAAGATCATCGTCAAGGGCCCGGATGCGGGCAGGTTCCTCGACATGATGTATACCGGCATGATGTCCACGCTGCCGGTGGGCAAGTGCCGCTATGGGCTGATCTGCAACGAGAACGGCTTCCTTGTGGACGACGGCGTGGCCGCGCGGCTCAGCGAGGACACCTGGCTGGTGCACACCACCACCGGCGGCGCCGAGCGCATGCACGGCCATTTCGAGGACTGGCTGCAATGCGAATGGTGGGACTGGAAGGTCTGGACCGCCAATGTCACCGAGCAATGGGCGCAGGTCGCCGTGGTCGGCCCGAAGGCCCGCGTGCTGCTGGAGCGGCTGGGCGGCATGGACCTGTCCCCCGAGGCGCTGCCCTTCATGGGCTGGGCCGAGGGCCAGATCGCCGGCATTCCCGCCCGCGTCTATCGCATCAGCTTTTCGGGTGAACTCAGCTTCGAGGTGGCGGTGCCGGCGAACCGCGGCCTTGAACTGTGGGAAAGGCTGCATGAGGCCGGGCGCGACCTGGACGTTACCCCCTACGGCACCGAGGCGATGCATGTCATGCGCGCCGAAAAGGGCTTCATCATGATCGGCGACGAGACCGACGGCACGGTGATCCCGCAGGATCTGGGCCTGAACTGGGCGATCAGCAAGAAAAAGGCGGATTATATCGGCAAGCGCGCGCAGGAGCGCAGCCACATGACCGATCCCCGGCGCTGGAAGCTGGTGGGGCTGGAAAGCGTCGACGGCCGGGTGCTGCCCGACGGCGTCTATGCGGTGGAAGAGGGCGTGAACGCCAACGGCCAGCGCAAGGTGCAGGGCCGCGTGACCTCGACCTATATGTCGCCGACGCTGGAGCGGCCCATCGCCATGGGCCTGGTGCGGCAGGGGCCGGAACGCATGGGCGAGGTGCTGGAGTTCCCGGTCGCGGGTCAGGAAAGCTACAAGGCGCGGATCTGCGATCCGGTCTTCTACGACAAGGAAGGGAGCCGGGCGAATGGCTGAGGCACTGGCGAAGATCTCTCAGGTGCAGGACTGGGGCATGATCCAGATCCGCGCCGACCTGGCGCGGGCGGGCGAGGCCATCGCCGCGGCGGCCGGGGTGGCGCTGCCCGGACAGGGCCGCATCACCACCGACGGCAGCCGCTCTCTCGGCTGGATGTCGCCGGACGAGCTGCTGCTGGTCCTGCCGTGCGCCGAGGCGGCCGAGGCGCTGGCCGCCCTGCAGGACGCGCTTGCGACTGAACACGCGCTGGTGCTGGATGTCAGCGACATGCGCGCGGTGTTCCGCATCCAGGGCGCCCGCGCGCTGGACGTGCTGGCAAAGCTCTGTCCCGCCGACCTGGCGGCCATGCCCGAGGACGGGCTGCGCCGCACCCGCGCGGCCCAGGTCGCCTGCGGCATCTGGCGCGAACCGGGCGGCTATGTGCTGATCGGCTTCCGCTCGGTCACCGACTACCTGCGCGGCATCCTGACCGGCGCGGCGGCGCCGGGCACGCAGCTTAGCCCGCGCTAGGACTTGTGGCGGCGGCAGGGCGGCGTATGGATGGGGGGTGAAAGCCACCCGGTTGATTCCATGCGCGCCGCCCTTGTCTTGCCCTGTCTCCTCGCCGGCCTGGTTTCACCGGGCCCCGCCGCCATGGCGCAGGCCTGGGGGCAAGAGCCGCCGGTGGTGATGATGTGCCAGATCCTCGACGAAAGCGGCACCGGCTGGGTGCCCGAGTTCATCATGATGACGCGCCAGACCGCCGGCCCGCGCCAGGGCCGGATCGAGGTCTTCGACCCGATCCTGCAGCGCATCGTCGGCCAGCCGATCGAGGCCAGGATCACCGCCGATGACCGCACCAGCCGCAGCTATGGCTGGGCGCTGGCCGGGGTGCGCAATGCCTCGGGGCAGCGGACCGAGCGGCTGGACTTTCGGCTGACGGTGCAAAAGGCCGATGGCAGCGCGCGGGTGACGGTGACGGCGCTGGGCTATGACAACATCATGACCGGGACCGGGGCCTGCGGCTCTCCTGGCGGGGGATAGGGCAGGAACCCGCGCCGCCTTGAAGGCGTTTAGCGGCCGACAGGGCTTTTCCCCGTTTGGCAGCTGTGCCAGAACAGATTCCGAAACCGTTGGAAAGGAAACCGAAAATGGCCTTCACGCTTCCCGATCTTCCCTATGCTCACGACGCGCTGGCTGCTGGCGGCATGTCCAAGGAGACGCTGGAATACCACCACGACAAGCACCACAAGGCCTATGTCGACAAGCTGAACGAGCTGGTCGCCGGCACCGAATGGGAAGGCAAGAGCCTTGAGGACATCGTCAAGGGCACCTACCAGTCGGGCGCCGTGGCGCAGAACGGCATCTTCAACAATGCCAGCCAGCATTGGAACCACGCCCAGTTCTGGGAAATGATGACCCCGAACCCCGGCGCCATTCCGGGCGAACTGGAAAAGGCCCTGACCGAAGCCTTCGGTTCGGTGGACGAGTTCAAGAAGAAGTTTTCGGAAGCCGGCGTCGGCCAGTTCGGCTCGGGCTGGGCCTGGCTCGTCAAGGACAAGGACGGCAGCCTGAAGGTCACCAAGACCGAGAACGGCGTGAACCCGCTCTGCTTCGGCCAGACCGCGCTGCTGGGCTGCGACGTGTGGGAACACAGCTATTACATCGATTTCCGCAACGCCCGGCCGAAATACCTGGAAAACTTCCTCGACAAGCTGGTGAACTGGGAAAACGTGGCCTCGCGCCTCTGATCCCGGCAAGGCATCGCGTCAAGGCCCGCCCCGTTCGGCGGGCCTTTTCCGTGGCGGGCGGAATCGGGTTGCGGCGCGGCGCATCCGGCGCCAGTCTTCGCCCGATGCGCAAGGAGACGAGATGAAACCGCTGCTGCCCGCCCTTTGCCTGGGCCTGATCCCCCTTGCCGCGCCGGCGCAGGATGCGGGGCTGGTCATCCATGGCGGCTATGCCCGCGCCGCCGATCCCCGTTCCGGCGCCGCCTTCATGGTGATCGAGAATCGCGGCGCCGGGGCCTGCACGCTTTCCTCGGTCGCCTCGGACGCGGCCGAGCGGGTCGAATTGCATACCCATCGCGACGAGGGCGGCGTGATGCGGATGGTCAAGGCGGGTCCGATCCGGATCCCCGCCGGCGCCCGGCACGAACTGGCGCGGGGCGGCGATCACGTGATGCTGATGGGATTGAAGCAGCCGCTTGCGGATGGCGAGGAACTGGCGCTGACGCTGGATTTCGGCCCCTGCGGCACGGTCCGGGCCCGCCTGCCGGTCGACAACAAGCGCATGCCCGGCCACGCGCATTAGCGCCGGGCTTCGGCCCTTTCGATCAGCGCCTCGACCTTGGGGCCCAGCGATTGCACGATCAGCCCGACCCCTTCGGCCGAGGCATGCAGCCCGTCGGGTTGCAGCATGGCCTTGTAGCCCTCGTCCGGCAGGTCGAAGAGCGGCTGATACAGGTTCTCCATCAGCAGCGCATCGTGCTGCGCGGCCATGCGCGGCCATATCTCGGCCCAGTCGCGGCGCAAGGGGTCGTCATGGTCGGGCGAGGCGATGCCGACCAGCAGCAGCGGCCGGCCGGTCTTGCCGGCCTGGCCCAGGATCGAATCCAGGTTGTCTGCGACCATGGCGGGGGAAAAGCCCATCAACAGGTCGTTGCCGCCCAACTCGACGATCACCGCATCGGGCTTGTGGCGGGCCAGCGAATAGCCGATCCGCACCCGTCCGCCCGCCGTGGTGTCGCCCGAAAGCCCGCCGTTCAGCACCAGCACGTCATGGCCGCGCGCCCTCAGCCAGTCCTGCAATTGCGGCACCAGCCCGTGCTTGCGCGGCAGGCCGTAGCCTTCGGTCAGGCTGTCGCCGAAGGCCAGGATGCGCAGCGGCGTCGCCGCCGCCATCGGTGCGGCCGCAAGGGCCAGGATCAGGACAAGGGCTTTCAGCATCATGCGGCACGCCTCAATCGCAACGCGTTACTGACCACGAAGACCGAGGACAGCGCCATGGCCCCGGCCCCCAGCATGGGTGACAACTGTGGCCCGCCAAAGGGCACCAGCGCCCCCATGGCCACGGGAATCAGGGCCACATTGTAGCCGAAGGCCCAGAACAGGTTCTGCCGGATATTGCGCATGACGCTGCGTGACAGGCGGATGGCCCGCGCCACGCCCATCGGATCGCCGCCGACCAGCACCACCTCGGCCGATTCGATGGCGACATCGGTGCCGGTGCCGATGGCAATGCCGGTCTCGGCCGCGGCCAGCGCCGGGGCGTCGTTGATGCCGTCGCCGACAAAGACCGTGCCGGGGCCCATCTCGCGGATGGCGGCCAGCTTGCCCTCGGGCAGCACGCCGGCGGTCACGCGGTCGATGCCCAGCTGGCGGCCCACCGCCTCGGCCGTGGCCTGCACGTCGCCCGAGATCATCGCGGTTTGCAGGCCAAGCGCGTGCAGTTCGGCCACGGTCTCGGCCGCCTCGGGGCGGATGGGGTCGGCCAGGGCCATGGCGGCGGCGTGCCGGCCGTCCACGGCCAGATGCACCGGGGTCGCGCCATGCGCCGCCCAGCCCTCGGCCGCGGCGATCAGGGCGGGGGCGGCGGTGATGCCCGCCTCGGCCAGCGCGGCGGCATTGCCGATCAGCAGCGCGTGCCCCTCGACCCGTGCCGAAAGCCCGCGGCCCGCCGCAGCCTGAACCGCCTCGGCCGTGGGCAGCTCCAGCCCCTTGCCGTGCGCGGCGCCGACGATGGCGGCCGCCAGCGGGTGTTCCGAACGCGCCTCGGCCGCGGCGGCAAGACGCAGGGCGTCCAGGGGCGCGATCTCCTCGGCCTCGATGGCGGTCAGGGCGGGCGCGCCTTGCGTCAGCGTGCCGGTCTTGTCGAAGCCGACGATGCGCGCCTCGGCCAGCCTTTGCAGCGCGTCGCCGCGCCGGAACAGCACGCCCAGTTCCGCGCCGCGCCCGGTGCCGACCATGATCGAGACCGGCACCGCCAGCCCCATGGCGCAGGGGCAGGCGATGATCAGGACCGCAATCGCCGCGACCAGCGCCTGCCCCAGCGCGCCGGCAAAGATCATCCACAGCGCGAAGGTCAGGGCCGCCAGCCCGATCACCACCGGCACGAAGACCGCGGTGATGCGGTCCACCAGCGCCTGCACCGGCAGCTTGGTGGCCTGCGCGTCCTCGACCATGCGGATGATGCGGGCCAGCACCGTGTCGCCGCCGGTCGCGGTGACGCGATAGGCCAGCGCCGCGTTGCCGTTCACCGTGCCGCCGGTCACGGGATCACCCGGCTGCTTGGCGACCGGCACCGGCTCGCCGGTCAGCATGGATTCGTCGATGGCGCCGCTGCCCTCGGTCAGCACGCCGTCCACCGCCACCCGCTCGCCGGGGCGCAGATGCACGATGTCGCCGGGATGCAGTTCGGCCACCGGGATTTCGACGATGCGGCCGTCGCGCTCGACATGGGCGCTGTCGGGAGCAAGTTCGATCAGCCGGCGGATGGCGTCGCCGGCCTGGCCCTTGGCGCGGGCTTCCAGCCAGCGGCCCAGCAGGATCAGCGTGACGATGACGGCAGCGGCCTCGAAATAGACATGCACCGAATCCGGCGGCAACAGGCCCGGCGCGAAGGTCGCCACCGTCGAATAGAGCCAGGCCGCCGAGGCGCCGAGCGCGACCAGGCTGTTCATCTCGGGTGCGCGGCGCATCAGCGCGGGGATGCCGATGCGGAAGAACATCCGCCCCGGCCCGGCCAGGACGGCGGTGGTCAGCAGGAACTCCAGCACCCAGAGCGTGCGCTGGCCGATGGCCATGTGCAGCCAATGATGGAAGGCGGGAAAGGCATGGCCGCCCATCTCGGCGACAAAGACCGGCAGGGTCAGCACCAGGGCGACCAGGAAATTGCGCTTCAGCGTGGCCGCATCGCCGCCATGGTCGTGCATGTGATGGCCGGCCTCGGCCTGCACCTGCGCCGGATAGCCCTTGGCGGTCACTGCATCGGCCAGCGCCTGCGGCGCGATGGCGGGGGAATGGCGGATGGTGGCGCTGCCGGTGGCCAGGTTCACCTGCGCCGTGGTCACGCCGGGCAGCGCGGCCAGCGTCTTTTCGACCCGGCCCGAGCACGAGGCGCAGGTCATGCCCTCAATGGCCAGGCGGGTTTGCTGCGGCTCGGCCGGGTAGCCGGCCCGCGCCAGCGCCTCGACGGCGCGGGGCAGGGCCTCGGGCGCGGCCAGGCGGAAATGCGCCCGGCCGGTGGCCAGGTTGACCTGCGGATCACGGACGCCCGGCACGGCGGCCAGCGCCTTTTCGACGCGGCCCACGCAAGAGGCGCAGCTCATGCCCGAGACGGTCAGCTCGGCATCGTTTGGGTGATGTTTCATCGGATTGTCCTGTCAGAATGGCGAAAGAAGGCGCGATTCAGACAGGGTGTGGCGGAGCCTGCGGATGGTGCGGTGCGTGGTGCAGAAGCTGCTGGGGCAGCGGCCCGTCGCCCGGCGCGGGGCGCCAGCGCAGCGGATGGCCATCGCCCGCCAGCATGGGACGGGCCAGGCGCGGACGGGCCGCGACATGGCAGCGGCAACCGCGCCCGCCCCGGCCCCGGCACAAATGCGGGGCGCGCACGGGCGCGCGACGCGGCGGGCGGCGGATGGAGGCACAGGTCGCGCAGGTCATGGCGGGCGGTCCTTTCCCGATGCAAGCTAGGCACGTTTGCCGCGCGTTTCAACCGCGTCACGGCGCTTTGAGTTGATCCCGGCCGCCCGAGCGGTTAGGCGCATGGTCAAGAAACGCAAGGATTCAGGACGGACAGATGAACCGCAGACAGATGCTGATGGCCGCCTTGCCGCTGGTGGCCGTGCCCTCGCTGGCCCTGGCACAGGCCCAGCCCGCGGCGCTGACCACCAAGGCCGAGCCCCGGCGCGATCCCTATGCCCCGACCGAGGTCTCGATCCGCAACGATTTCGAGGTCGGCAGCATCGTCGTGGTCTCGAAGGATTTCTTCCTCTATCACGTCATCGCGCCTGGCCGGGCGGTGCGCTATGGCGTCGCGGTGGGCAAGGCCGAGCTGGTCTGGAAGGGCCGCGCCACCGTCGGGCGCAAGACCGAATGGCCCAGCTGGACCCCCACGCCGGCGATGATCAAGCGCAATCCCGGCCAATATGCCAAATGGGCCGACGGCATGCCGGGCGGCCCGTCCAACCCGCTGGGCGCGCGGGCGCTGTATCTTTACGACGCCAGGGGCAACGACACCTCGATCCGCATCCATGGCACGACCGAGCCGAACTCGATCGGCCGCGCCGTCTCGAACGGCTGCATCCGCATGCGCAACGAGGCGGTGATGGACCTGTTCGAGCAGGTGCCGATCGGAACCCCGGTCTACGTCTACTAAGTGGACATCCGCCTGACATCGCTGTCGGACCCGGTGCTGTCCGGGTTCGATACCGTCATCGACACGCGCTCGCCTTCGGAATATGCCGAGGATCACCTGCCGGGCGCGATCAACCTGCCGGTGCTGTCGGACGAGCAGCGCGCGCAGGTCGGCACGATCTACAAGCAGGTTTCCCCCTTCGATGCCCGCAAGCTGGGCGGCGCCATGGTCGCCGCCAATGCCGCGCGTCATATCGCCGGGCCGCTGGCGGGTTTCGGCGGCGGCTGGCGGCCGCTGGTCTATTGCTGGCGCGGCGGCCAGCGCTCGGGGGCCTTCGCCACCATCCTGTCGCAGATCGGCTGGCGTGTCGGCCGCATCGAGGGCGGCTACAAGGCCTGGCGGGCGCTGGTGGTGGCGCGGGTCACGGCACCCGTGGCCGCGCCGGTGGTGGTGCTGGACGGCAATACCGGCAGCGCCAAGACCGAAATCCTGGCGCGGCTTGCGGCGCGCGGCCACCAAGTCATCGACCTGGAGGGGCTGGCGAACCATCGCGGCAGCCTGTTCGGGGCGCTGCCGGGCGGCCAGCCATCGCAGAAGCTGTTCGAAAGCCGCCTCGCCCTGGCGCTGGAGGCGCTGGACCCCGCGCGGCCGCTGCTGGTCGAGGCCGAAAGCTCGCGCATCGGCGCGCTGAACCTGCCACGCGGCATCTGGCAGGCGATCGCGGCGGCGCCGCGCATCCGTCTGGCCGTGCCGGTCGAGGCCCGCGCCGCCTATACCGAACGCGCCTATGCCGAGACCTGCGCCGATCCCGAGGCCGTGGCGCGGATCGTGGCGCTGTTGCGGCCCTTGCACCCGGCCGAGCGGATCGAGGGCTGGTTGCGCCTGGTCGATGCCGCCGACTGGCGCGGGCTGGCCGAGGGGCTGATGCGCGACCATTACGACCCACGCTATGAGAAGCACCGGGCGCGCCATGACGACGGTCGCGGGCCGGCGGTGGCGCTGGACGGGCTGGACGACCTCGAGGCCGCCGCTTCGGCGGTCGAGGCGGTGCTGGCGGGGCTTGAGCTTGCCGGGCCGGCGCCGGCGGCACGCTCGGCGGCCTCCGGCGGGGATATTTGAACAAGAAAGAAGCCGGGGTCAGGCGCCCTGGCCAAGGAAGCGGCGCAGGATGCGTTCCAGCTTGGCCGCGCCCAGCGGCGCCATGGCCTTGGTATGTTCGTGGCTGATCGATTCGTCCGAGAGGCCGGCGCCCATATTGGTGATGACCGAGACGGCGGCGCAGCGCAGGCCCAGGAAGCGCGCCAGGATCACCTCGGGCACGGTGGACATGCCGACCGCATCGGCGCCCAGGATGCGGGCGGCGCGAATCTCGGCCGGGGTCTCGAAGGAAGGCCCCGAGAACCAGCAATAGACCCCCTCGGGCAGCGCGATCCCATCGGCCTCGGCGGCGGCCCTGAGCCCGGCGCGGAGGCCCGGGTCATGGGCGTCGGTCATCGGCACGAAGCGCGCCTCGCTGGGTTCCCCGATCAGCGGATTGGTGCCGGCGAAGGCGATGTGGTCCGACAGCAGCATCAGGGATCCCGGCGGCATCTCGGCGCGCAGGCTGCCCGCTGCATTGGTCAGGATCAGCTGCCGGGTGCCGAGTGCCTTCAGCACCTCCAGCGGCAGGCGCATGACATCGGCGCGGCCGGATTCGTAGTAATGCGCCCGCCCGCCCAGGACCGCGACCCGCCGCCCCTCCAGCTGTCCGACGACCAGTTGCGGCACATGGCCCGACACCCCGGCATGCGGAAAGCCCGGCAGGTCGGAATAGGGGATCGCCACGCCCTCGACCGCCGCCGCCAGATGCCCGAGCCCCGAGCCGAGGATCAGCCCGTATTCCGGCGGCGCGTCCCCCGCCCGGCTGCGGATCAGATCGGCGAGTTCAGCGTTCCTTGACATAGGGCTCTCCTCCGGCGCGGGGCGGGATGGCGCGGCCGACGAAGCCGGCCAGGATGATGACGGTCAGGATATAGGGCAGGGCGTTCATGAACATCGAGGGCACGGTCACCACCCCCAGGTCGAGATTCGGGAAGCGGTTCGCCACCGCCTCCATCAGCCCGAACAGGAAGGTGGCGAAAAGCGCGCTCCATGGCCGCCACTTGGCGAAGATCAGCGCCGCCAGCGCGATGAAGCCGCGCCCGGCGGTCATCTCCTTGACGAAACCGGCCGAGATGCCGGTGGCGAGATAGGCGCCTGCGAGGCCGCAAAGCACCCCGCAGATCATCACGGCGGCAAAGCGCAGCCGGGTGACCGAGACGCCAGCGGTATCGACCGAGGCCGGGTTCTCGCCCACCGCGCGCAGCCGCAACCCGAAGCGGGTGCGATAGAGCACCCACCAGGTCAGCGGCACCATGGCGAAGGCGATATAGACCAGGATGGTGTGGCCCGAGATCAGCTCGGCATAGACCGGCCCGATCACCGGCACCGGGCGCAGGCTGTCGGCGAAGGGCAGGGTGATCTCGCCGAACCGCGCCGCGCCGGAGAGCGAGGGCGTGCGCCCGCCCAGCCCGAAGATCTTCTGCCCCAGAAGCACCGTCAGCCCCGAGGCGAGGAAGTTGATCGCCACGCCCGAGATCAGCTGGTTGCCGCGAAAGCTGATCGAGGCGAGGCCATGCAGCCCGGCCATGGCCGCGGCGCCGGCGATCCCGGCCAGCAGCCCCAGCCAGGCGCTGCCGGTGGCATAGGCGACCGAGGCCGAGGTGAAGGCCGCCATCAGCATCTTGCCTTCCAGCCCGATATCGAAGACCCCGGCGCGCTCCGAATAAAGCCCGGCCAGGCAGGCCAGCAGCAGGGGCGTCATCAGCCGCACCGCTGAATCGAGGATCTGGATCACGGTCGCGAAATCCATCACGCCCCCTTCCGGCGCAGCGCCGTGAACAGCCGTTCCAGCGGCATGCGCACCATGTTGTCCAGCGCCCCGGTGAACAGGATCACCAGCGCCTGGATGACCACGATCAGCTCGCGCGGGATCGAGGTCCACAGCGCCAGTTCGCCCCCGCCCTGGTAGAGGAAGCCGAAGAGCAGCGCCGCCAGGAATACCCCGAACGGGTGGTTGCGGCCCATCAGCGCCACGGCGATGCCGATGAAGCCGGCGCCCTCGACCGCGTTCAGCATCAGCCGCTCGGCCTCGCCCATGACGTTGTTGATCGCCATCAGCCCGGCCAGCGCCCCCGAGACCAGCATGGCCAGGACCGTGATCCGCACCGGCGAGATGCCGGCGTAAAGCGCCGCCTGTTCGGACTTGCCGAAGGCGCGGATCTCATAGCCCGGCCGCGTATGCCAGATCAGCAGCCAGACCAGCAGGCAGGCGGCGATGGCGACGAAGAAGGTGACATTGGCGGGCGTGTTCCGGCCCCATTCGAAGCCGAGCCCCAGCGCCATGTCCGAAAGCTTCGGCAGATGCGCCGCCGCGGGGAACCGGGCCGAGGCCGGGTCCATGCTGCCCACGGGCCGCAGCAGGTTGACCAGGACATAGTTCAGCAGCGCCGCGGCGATGAAATTGAACATGATGGTGGTGATGACGATATGGCTGCCGCGCCGGGCCTGCAGCCAGGCCGGGATCAGCGCCCAAAGCGCCCCGAACAGCGCCGCCCCGACCGCCGCCGCCGGCAGAGCGAAGGCCCAATGCGGCCAGGGCAGGGCCAGTACCACCAGCGCGACGCCCAGGCCCCCCAGGGCGGCCTGCCCCTCGCCGCCGATGTTGAACAGCCCGGCATGATAGGCGACCATGACCGCCAGGCCGGTGAAGATGAAATTCGTTGTGTAATACAGGGTGAAGCCCCAACCATAGCTGGATCCCAGTGCGCCCTGGACCATCACCTTCAGCGCCTCGACGGGATCTTCACCGATAGCCAGGATCA
Organism: Paracoccus sp. P2; assembly: GCF_046335115.1. Lineage (NCBI taxonomy): Bacteria > Pseudomonadati > Pseudomonadota > Alphaproteobacteria > Rhodobacterales > Paracoccaceae > Paracoccus > Paracoccus sp. P2. The sequence goes on from NZ_JBGOSN010000005.1 coordinate 122,197, forward strand.
CCAGTGCCGAGATGCCAAAGGCCAGCACCAGAGAAATCAGCGGCGTCAGGATCACATCCGCCCATTTCGGCATTCGCTCCATCAGCCCGCCTCTCCCGGTTTTCTCCGTTTTCCAAATACCCCCGCCGGAGGCATGCGACGGCTCATCCCGCACCGCCGCCGGCATCCGTCGCCGGCGCGGCCGCCGGCGGGATCGCCGCCTCGGGCGGCGTCAGGGCGGGATCGACCCCGGCCATCAGGCAGCCCAGATCTCCGGTCGTCGCCCCTTCGGCCGGGCGCTCGCCCATGACGCGACCGTCGAACATCACCGCGATGCGATCCGACAGCGCCATGATCTCGTCGAGCTCGACCGAGACCAGCAACACCGCCTTGCCGGCATCGCGCAGCGCCAGGATGCGCTTGTGGATGAACTCGATGGCGCCGATATCAACCCCGCGCGTCGGCTGGCCGATCAGCAGCAAGTCCGGGTTGCGCTCGACCTCGCGCGCGACCACGATCTTCTGCTGGTTGCCGCCCGAGAAATTCCGGGCCGTAAGGTCCGGGTCCGGCGGGCGGATGTCGAAACGCTCGATCTTGGCCATGGCATCGGCGCGGATGGCGGCATTGTCCATCAACGGGCCGCGCTGGAACTCGGGCGCGTGGTGATAGCCGAAGGCCGTGTTCTCCCAGGCGGTGAAATCCATGATCAGCCCTTCGGCCTGCCGGTCCTCGGGAACATGGCCGATGCCGGCGCGGCGCCGCGCGCGGCCGTCGGCCTCCGGACCATGCAGCGGCAAGGGCCGGCCATTGAGCCGGATCTCGCCCTGAAGCTTTGCCCCCGCCTCGGGAAAGCCGCCCAGGATCTCCAGCAGTTGCGTCTGGCCGTTGCCAGCCACGCCGGCGATGCCCAGGATCTCGCCTGCCCGGATCTCCAGGTCGATGCCGCGCAGCCGCTCGACGCCCTCGGCATCGACCATGCGCAACCCCCGCACTTCCAGCACCGGCGCGCCCGGCCGGGCGGGTGGCTTTTCCACCCGCAACAGCACCTTGCGGCCCACCATCAGCTCGGCCAGCTCGGTCGGGCTGGTCTCGGCGGTCTTGACCGAGGCCACCATCTCGCCGCGCCGCATGACCGAGACATTGTCGGTGATCTCCATGATCTCGCGCAGCTTGTGGGTGATCAGGATGATGGTCTTGCCCTCGTCCTTGAGCCCGCGCAGGATGCGGAACAGGTGGTCGGCCTCGGCGGGGGTCAGCACGCCGGTTGGCTCGTCCAGGATCAGGATGTCGGCCTGGCGATACAGCGCCTTCAGGATCTCGACCCGCTGCTGGTGGCCGACCGACAGTTCCTCGACCAGCGCATCGGGATCGACCTGCAAGCCGTATTCGGCGGCCAGCCGCTTCAACGTGCCGCGCGCGCGGGCCAGCGAGGGATGCAGGAGCCCGCCGTCCTCGGCGCCCAGGATCACGTTTTCCAGAACGGTGAAGTTCTGCACCAGCTTGAAATGCTGGAACACCATGCCGATGCCGGCGCGGATCGCGGCCTGGCTGTCGGCGATGGCGACGGGCTGGCCGCCGATCTGGATCTCTCCGGTATCGGGGCGGTAGAAACCGTAAAGGATCGACATCAGCGTCGATTTCCCGGCGCCGTTTTCGCCGATGATGCCGTGGATCGTGCCGCGCCGCACGACCAGGTCGATGTCCTTGTTGGCCTGCACCGGCCCGAAAGCCTTGGAAATCCCGCGCAATTCGATCGCCGGGGCGGGCGCGGCCGTCATCTACTGCACCGGGCAGGTATTGTCGGTCATGTAGTCATGCACCTTGATCCCGCCCGATTCGATGGCCTGGGCGGCGGCGTCGACGGCGGTGGCGATCTCGTCCGAGATCAGCGGCTTGTTGTTGTCGTCCATGGCCAGCGACACCCCGCCCGAAGCCAGGTCCATGACCCGGACGCCCGGCTCGACCTCGGTCCCGGCCTTGAAGGCCTCGTAGACGGAAACATCCACGCCCTTGACCATCGAGGTCAGCACCTGGCCCGGATGCAGGTGGTTCTGGTTGCTGTCCACGCCGATCGACAGCACGCCAGCATCCGCCGCCGCCTGCAAGACGCCGATGCCGGTTCCGCCCGCCGCGGCATAGACCACGTCCGCCCCCTGCGAGACCTGCGCCTTGAGCAGCTCGCCCCCCTTCACCGGGTCGTTCCAGGCGGCGGGGGTGGTGCCGGTATAGTTGATGATCAGCTTGCCGTCCGGCCGGGTGGCCTTGAAGCCCTGGGCATAGCCGCATTCGAATTTGTGGATCAGCGGGATGTCCATGCCGCCGATGAAGCCCACCGTGCCCGATTTCGACGCCAGCGCCGCGGCGACGCCGGCCAGGTACGAGCCCTGCTCCTCGGTAAAGACCACGGATTGCACGTTGGGCTGCTCGACCACCATGTCGATGATGACGAATTTCGTGTCGGGATAATCCGGCGCGATCTTGGCCAGCACCTCGCCAAAGGCAAAGCCGGTCATCACGATGGGATTGGCGCCCGATTGTGCCAGCCGGCGCAGGGCCTGTTCGCGCTGCGCCTCGGATTGCATCTCCAGTTCCTTGTAGGTGCCCCCGGTCTCGGCCTTCCAGCGTTCGGCGCCGTTATAGGCGGCCTCGTTGAAGGATTTGTCGAACTTGCCGCCCAGATCGAAGATCAGCGCCGGATCGGCCAGGGCTGCGACGGGCAGCAGGGTCAGGCAGGCGCCGGCGAGCAGGGATTTCATCAGGGACATGTCGGACCTCAAGACGGTTTGCGGGCGAGTCGGCCCAGGATGTTCGGATTAGGGCGCATGGGCCGGAATCCGTCAACAATCTTGTCTTGGGTCAGAGGGTGCGCCGCATCAGCACCGCATCCAGGCCGGGCGCGTAGTAATTCCGCCGCTTTCCAAGGGTTTCCCAGCCCGCGCCGGCATAAAGCGCCATGGCGGCCGCATTGTCCGCCGCGACCTCCAGGAAGGCCTCGCGCGCGCCGTGCGCCCGTGACGTGGCGGCGAATTCGGCCAGCAGCGCCGAGGCCAGCCCCTGCCGCCGCGCCTCGGGCGCGACGGCCAGCGTCAGCAGCTCGGCCTCGTCCGCGATGGCGCGGCCCAGCAGGAAGGCTTGCGGCCGGGTCAGCAGGAAATTCGGCGGGCCGGCCAGCAACGCCTGGAACTCGGCCGCCGTCCAGGGCCGCGGATGCGCGGCAAAGCAGCGGCCGTGCAACGCCGCCAGGTCGTCGGGCGTCATGACAGGATCAGCGGGCCGCGGTCGCGCGCCGGCGCGGCATCGGCCGGGCGCAGATAGATCGGCGCCGGGCGCGGCAGGTCCGGCTGGTCGCGGCGGGCGGCGGCGATGCGGGCGATGGCCTCGGCCAGCGGCATCACCGCGGGCAGGGGTGCGGGGCCGGGCGGCAAATCATGCGCGGGGGCCTGTTGCGGCCGGGTGGCCTGCCCGGTGCCGAAATCCTGCCAGATCACCTCGCCCGCACGCGCGGGCAGCGCGACGCGGCAGGGGCGGGGCAGGCCATGTGCGGCGGCCTCGGTCGCGCTGACGCCGATGGCGGGGATGCCCAGCGACAGCGCCAGCCCCCGCGCCGCCGCGACCGAGATGCGGATGCCGGTGAAATTGCCCGGCCCGATGCCGCAGCCGATGACGGACAGGTCGCGCCAGCCCAGGTCCGCCTCGACCAGCAGCTCTTCCAGCAGCGGAAACAGCCGCTCGGCCTGGCCGCGGGCCATGTCTTCCTGGCGCTGGACCAGCAGGCGGTCGCCTTGCAGCAAAGCGGCCGCGCAATGCGCGGCCGATGTGTCGAAGCCCAGCGAAAGCGCCTCAGCCAACGGGCCGCACCTCGGTCACTTCGGGGATGTAGTGGCGAAGCAGGTTCTCGATGCCCATCTTCAGCGTCAGCGTGGACGAGGGGCAGCCGGCGCAGGCGCCCTGCATGTGCAGATAGACCACGCCGCGGTCGAAGCCGTGGAAGGTGATGTCGCCGCCGTCCTGCGCCACGGCCGGGCGCACGCGCGTATCCAGCAGTTCCTTGATCTGGTTGACGATTTCTGCGTCGGGGCCGTCCTGGTCGTTATGGGCGCTGGCGGTCGCGCCCTCGATGGCTGGGGCGCCGGACTGGTAATGCTCCATGATCGCGCCCAGGACCGAGGGCTTCAGATGGTCCCAGACCGCGTCCTCGGCCTTGGTCACGGTCACGAAATCCGAGCCGAGGAAAACCCCGGTCACGCCTGGCACGGCAAAGATGCGGCGCGCCAGCGGGCTGGTCGCGGCGGCCTCGGCTGCGGGAAAATCGGCGGTGCCGCTGCCCAGGACGGTTTCGCCCGGCAGGAACTTCAGCGTCGCGGGGTTCGGGGTGGTTTCGGTCTGGATGAACATGGCGCGGGCTCCTTTGTGGCGGATATGGGGATCGAAGGGCGGACAAGTCAAGTCGGAGGGCCGCACGGCGGGCGGGCGGCCTTGAGCACGCGAAGAAACAGCATGTGCAGAAATCGCCATGGGCATGGCCGAAAGGGCTGCCCGCCAGCGCGGCAGGGACGCGATCTGCACGGTGCCGGGGGTCATTCCGGCCGCGCCGGCGCGGCAACGGTGCCGGGACCAGGCGTCGGCCAGGCGCAGCGACCATCCGCCGCAGCGGGCGGTTCGTCAGGTGATCTGCTCCAGCCGTTCGCGCGAGATGTCGCCGGGCACGATGGTGACGGGGCAGGGCAGGTTTGCCACCTCGCGCGTCAGCCGGGTGACCAGCGGTCCCGGCCCCGCGCTTTCGGTCGAGGCGGCCAGCACCACCACGCCGATCTCGGGATCGTCGTGGATCTGGGCCAGAAGCTCGGCGCCCGGCTCGCCCTCGCGCACCACCAGTTCCGGCTCGATGCCGGGACGGTCGCGCATCCATTTGGCAAAGACCTCGTAATGTGCCTCGATCCGCTCATAGGCTTCGGCGCGCATCACGTCGGCGACGCCCATGCCGTGCTGGATGGCCGTGGTCGGAATGACCGCGAGTACCTGCACCCCGCCGCCGGTCTTGGCCGCGCGCAGGGCGGCATAGCGGATGGCGTTCAGGCATTCGCGGGAATCGTCCAGAACCACCAGAAATTTCCGCATGAATCCGCCCCGGTTGCCCCAGAATGAGCAAAGACTGGCCGAAAGCTGGGGTTTGCGCAAGTGCGGCGCAGTTTATCCCTTGCGCTCATTCAAAATTAACGAGTGCTATGGTAGGGGGAGGATGGTAGCCACAAGCCAAATGCGGGACAGAATTGTGACGATTCTCCAGGACTGGGAAAAAGCCGACATTGCGCGGCTCGCCACAGTGGCCCAAGACGAGATGTCGTGGTTCAAGGACCATGTGCATCCCCCCGCCATGACCACCATGCCCCTGTCGAAACGGGTATTCGACATCACCCTGGCGCTGCTGGCCCTGGTGCCGCTGTCCATCGTCATGGCGGCCTTTGCCCTGATCCTGCTGGTCGTGCAGGGACGGCCGATCTTTTACGCGGCGCCGCGGATGGCGGCGCCGGGGCGGACCTTCACCCATCTCAAGTTCCGCACCATGTTGCGGCAAGAGGGCGATTTCGGCGTGACCGGCGCGCACAAGGCTTGGCGCATCACGCCGCTGGGCCATTTCATGCGCCGCACCCGCATCGACGAATTGCCGCAGCTGTTCAACATCCTCAAGGGCGACATGAGCTTCGTCGGGCCGCGCCCGACCATCCGCGAATATGTCGAACGCTATCCCGCGGTCTATGGCCAGGTGCTGAAAAGCCGCCCCGGCGTCACCGGCCTGGCGACGCTGATCTACCACCGCCACGAGGACCGCATCCTGCGCCGCTGCAAGAGCGCCGAGGCGACCGAGGCCGCCTATGCCCGGCGCTGCCTGCCCACCAAGCTCAAGATCGACCTGATCTACCAGAGGAACCGGACGCTGGCGCTGGATCTGTGGATCATCTGGCGCACCGTGCTGATCGTGCTTTACAAGGACGAGCGGCCCCGGCGCCGCGGCCGCAAGTAAGGTCCGCGGCGATTTTTCCGATCTTCGCGGATCCCCCGCCCCCGCCGGGCGTTATGGCGGCATATCCGTCGTAGACCCACAGGATCCTGACGCGACCGGCGCGGAAACGGAAAGGGAAAGGCTTGCAGCGTAAGGCGCTCGTTACCGGAGGGGCAGGGTTCATCGGCAGCCACCTCGTCGACCGGTTGCTCGCCGCCGGAGAGGAGGTCGTCGTCCTCGATGACCTGTCCAGCGGCAGGGCGGACAACCTGCCCCCGCAGGTGCGGCTGGTCCGGGGCGATGTCTGTGACGCCGATCTGCTCGGCAGGCTGCTGGCCGGGGTGGATTGCATCTTTCACCTTGCCGCGCGGGTTTCGGTGCAGCTTTGCATCTCGGACTGGATGGGGGCGCATCGCGTCAACCTGGGCGGCACCATCGCCGTGCTGCATGCGGCGCATCGGGCCGGCAATATCCCGGTCGTCCATGCCTCCTCGGCGGCGATCTACGGCAACCGCGCGGGCGCGACATGCCGCGAAACCGACCTGCCCCTGCCGATCTCGCCCTATGCCGCCGACAAGCTGGCCGCCGAGCATCAGGCCGCCGCCATGGCCGAGGTGCATGGCCTGCCCTCGGTCGGGCTGCGCTTCTTCAATGTCTATGGCCCGCGCCAGGATGCGGCCTCGCCCTATGCCGGGGTGATCTCGAAATTCTGCGCCAACCGGCTGGCGGACCGGCCGCAGGTGATCTTTGGCGATGGGCAGCAGAGCCGGGATTTCATCTGTGTCGCCGACGTGGTCGAGGGTCTGTTGCGTGCTCGCGACCTGGCCGGCCAGGCGCCGGGCGCCCAGGTCTTCAACCTTTGCACCGGGACCGAGACAACGCTGCTGGAGCTGGTGCGCCAGATCGACGCCATTGCCGGGCGGGGGGCCAGCGCCATCGAACACGCGCCGGCGCGTTCCGGAGACATCCGTGCCTCTTGCGGCTGTCCGCAGGCCGCGCGCGACCGGCTGGGCTTCGCCGCCGCCACGGATATGCGATCCGGGCTGGACAGGCTCTGGGACGCGCTGGTCGCGGCCGGCTAGTTCAGCGGGCCCTCGGGAAAGGGCGGGGGCTCATAGCCCACCCCGGTCAGGTAAAGCCCCTGCGACGGGCAGACCGGTCCGCAGGCGGCGCGGTCGCATGCGGCCAGCGCCTCGGCCACGCGGCCGGGCGGCCAGGCGCCGGCGCCGACCCGCTCCAGCGTGCCGACGATCGAGCGCACCTGGTTGTGCAGGAATGACCGCGCCCGCAGGGTAAAGCGGTATTCGCGGCCCTGCGGGATCCGGGCTTCCTCGATGGTCAGTTGGTCCAGCGTCTTCACCGGGCTTTTCGCCTGGCACATGGTCGAGCGGAAGGTGGTGAAATCGTGCCGGCCCAGCAGATGCGCCGCGCCGGCGCGCATGGCCGCCAGGTCCAGCGGATGCGCCACCTGCCAGGCGCGGCCGCGGTCATGCGTCAGCGGTGCGCGGCGCGAGACCAGCCGGAACAGGTAGCGCCGCTCATGCGCCGAGAATCGGGCGTGGAAGTCGTCCGCCACCCGCGCTGCGGCCAGGATGGCGACGGGGGCGGGTTTCAGGTGCCAGTTCAGCGCCTCGGACAGCCGGAACGGATCCCAGTCGCGCTGCAGGTCGGCATGGGCGACCTGGCCGGTGGCATGGACCCCGGCATCGGTGCGCCCGGCCGCCGCGATCCGCGCCCCGGCCGCGAAGCCGGGGTCGAGCCGGCCGAGCGCCGCCTCGACGGCGCCCTGCACGCTGGGCCGGTCGGCCTGGGCCTGCCAGCCGGCGAAGGGGCCGCCGTCATATTCGATCAACAGGGCGAAGCGGGGCATGGCTAGCGGCGCGGCTTTTCCGATTCGTGCGGGATCAGCAGGTCATCAAGCGTCATCGGGCGCTGCAATTCGGCGGGTTCTGCGGGCGCGGGCCGGGGCCTTACGCCTTCGCGTGCCAGCCGGTCGCGCAGCACACTGATCTCGATGTCCAGGTCGGTGCGGCCGCCTTCCAGCAGCCGGGCGCTGCGGGCGGCGAATTCGGTTTCCAGGTCGTCCAGCAGCGTCTCGTAATCCTGGCGCGTACGCGGGTCGCGGGTCTGGGCGTAGAGATCGGCGAACTTGACCGTCGCGTCGCGCGCGCCCTGCAGGTAGACGCTGAGATAGCGGCGCAGCGCGGCGATGGTTTCGGGATTGTCCTCGACATGGGCGAAAAGCGCGCGCGCGGCGGCGGCGAACATGGCGACGCGGGCCTCGAGCCGGCGGTCGCCGGTGCGCAGGATGGCATCCTGCATGGCCTTCAGATGCGCCTCGCCCTCGGCCAGGATGCGTTGGGCGCGGTCCTGTCGGACGCCGTCGACGCCTTCCATGCCCTTGTCGCGCATCGGGTCGCTGCCGAAGGCGAGCCAGTGCAGCATGGCGCCGGCGACGCCGATCACCCCGGCGCCGGCATCGGCGCCCGGCACCCAGGCGCCGATGGCAAGGCCGAGCCCGGTCAGGATGCCGCCGAAGAGCTTGCGCGGGATCGCTGGGCGGCGGGCGACGCGGCGGGCGTCATAGGCAGCCTCGGCCTGCAAGCCCTGGCGCGTCATCCACATGCCCCAGGCGAGGCTGCCGAAGGCGACGAGATGCAGGGCGAGCCCGGCCGGATCCTGCCAGAAGGCGCTGATGAGGAAAGGGGTCGCCATGATCGTGACCCAGCGGGTGCGCGATTCCAGCGGATGCCGGATCTCGCCCGGCGCGGGGCGGGCGGGTATGCGCGGGCCGGTTCCGTCCGGCCGGGGCTGCGGCGAGAAGCGGCCGCCGAAACGCCTTGCCATCGCCGCCCCCTCAGCCCGCGCCCAGGAAGGCGGCATAGAGCGTCAGGCCCATCAGCAGAAAGAAGGACAGGCGCTGCATGGCTTTGCGGGACATGGGCTTCCTTTCGGCGCGTCGGTCGGTTGGTCGGGCAATCTTGCCCGCAGGATATAGGGCCTTGGGTGCCGGAACGGAAGGGCGCGGCGGCCGGGGGCTCTGCCCCCCGCGCCTCAAGCGCCCCTCGACGGGGCGCATGAGGCGCTCCCCCCGGAGTATTTGCAAAACGGAGAAAGCCGGCCTGGGGCGGCTGGTTGCGGCATGCGGGGCAAATTGGAGCGGGTGATGGGAATCGAACCCACGTATTCAGCTTGGAAGGCTGCTGCTCTACCATTGAGCTACACCCGCGTTGCGCCTTTCTATAGGGGCTGGCGCGGGCTCGTGCAAGCGTCGCGCGCTTGACGGTCGCATGCCGGCGGGGCAAGCAGGCGGCATGATCGATATCCGTCCCGTGGCCAATATCGTCGGCAAGGTCGTCGTCACGCTGGGGGCGGCGATGGGGCTGCCCATGCTGGTCGATTGGTGGCATGGCGACCCGCATTGGCTGATCTTCCTGGAATGCGGCATCCTGACCATGCTGGCCGGCGGGCTGGTGGCGCTGTCCACGCGGCAAAAGGACAAGTCGCTGACCATCCAGCAGGTCTTCCTGCTGACCGCGATGCTGTGGCTGGTGGTGCCGGTGGCCGGCGCGCTGCCCTTCATGCTGGGCGCGCCTCAGGCCGGCTTCACCGATGCCTATTTCGAGGCCATGTCGGGCGTCACCACCACCGGCACCACCGCGTTCCCCGATCTCGACAACCTGCCCAAGGGCACGAACCTGTGGCGGGCCTTCCTGAACTGGGCGGGGGGGCTGGGGATCATCGTGGTCGCCATGATCTTCCTGCCGGTGATGAAGGTCGGCGGCATGCAGTTCTTTCGCTCCGAGGGTTTCGACACGCTGGGCAAGATCCTGCCCCGCGCCTTCGACATCGCGCGCGAGATGACCGGGGTCTATATCGCCATGACCGCCAGTTGCATGGTGGTCTATATCCTGCTGGGCATGAAGGGCTTCGATGCGCTGGTGCTGGCGCTGTCCACCTGCTCGACCGGCGGGTTTTCCCATTACGACGCCAGTTTCGCGCCCTTCATCGGGCCGGCGGAATATGCCGCCGCCTTCTTCATGATCCTGGCCTCGATCCCCTTCATCCGCATGGTGCAGCTGATCCGCGGCTCGGCCGAGCCGATCTGGCGCGACATCCAGGTCCGGGCCTATCTGCGCTGGACCTTCTATGCCATCGCGCTGGTGGTGCTTTACCGCCTGCTCTGGCTCAAGGCGAAGAATCCGTTCGACGTGATCCGCGAGACCACGTTCAACGTCGTCTCGACCTTTTCCGGCACGGGCTTTGCCTCGGCCGACGTGACGCAATGGGGGCATTTCCCCTTTGTCATCCTGATCGTGGTCGGGCTGATCGGTGGCTGCACCGGCTCGACCTCGTGCTCGGTCAAGGTGTTCCGCTATCTGGTGCTGTTCCAGGCGGTCAAGGCGCAGCTCAAGCGCATGCAATCGCCGCACCGGGTGTTCCCGCTGCTTTACGGTGGCCGCCCGCTGGAGGAGGACGTGGTCGATTCGGTCATGGCCTTCTTTACCCTGTTCATCCTGTCCTTCGGTCTGCTGATCGTCGGGCTGGCGCTGACCGGGCTGCATCCGCGCACGGCGCTGACCGCGGCCTGGACCGCCATCGCCAATGTCGGCGTGGTCTGGGGGCCGGAACTGACGCCCGAGGGGGCGGTGACGGATTTTCCCACCGCATCGAAATGGCTGATGATCTGGGGGATGTATCTGGGCCGGCTGGAGCTGATCTCGGTGCTGGTGCTGTTTTTGCCGCGGTTCTGGCGGGCCTAGAGCCGCCTAGTCCTGCGCTGCGGCCGGGGCGATGGCCGGGGCTTCGGGCTGGGCCTCGGCCGCGCCGGGGGCGAAGCGGGCCAGACTGTCCGAGATCTCGGCCGCCAGCCGGTGCTGGTTCTCGGGGTCCGAGACCGGCCAGATCAGCACGAAGCCCTGCACGCGGCCATCGACCACCCGGCCCTCGGCATGGCCGATATGGGTCTGGTTTCGGCCGTCCAGCACGACGCTGCCGCGTTCCACCTTGCGCTCGGGTGCCGGCACCCAGCCGAGCGCGGTGACGAGGCCGGTCAGGTCCAGCATCTCCTGCTGGCCGCCGGGCTGGCTGAACAGGATCAGCGCCGCGCCCGAGCCGTCCTTGGGCCCATAGATCGACAGCGCGCGCTCGGCGCGGTCGAATTGCAGCTTTTCCATCGGCGCGGGCAGCATCAGGCCGGTATGGGCGTCGCGCAGCTCGGCCAGGCCCATCTCGGCCCGCCAGGCCTCGCGGCGGCGGATCAGTTCGGTCATGGCGGTCGCGGTATCGGGCGAGGTGCGCAGGCGCAGGATTTCCTCGGCCATGGCGGCGCGAGTCTTGGGGCCGTCCTTGCCGTCGATGGCGCCGTCGTAATGGCCGGCCCAACGCAGGGCGCGCTGGATCTGTTCGAGCGGCGGCATGGGCACCGGCGCCGCATCCGGGGCAGGGGGGGCGCCCAGATCCGGCACCTTGCCGATGATCGCGATCTCGCCCATCTCCTCGCCCGGCGCGAGGAAGGCGTCCCTGGGCACGGCGCCCGCATCCCGGAACGCCTGGAGCCAGGCGGTGCCGGTCGCCCGATCCATCGGCCCGAAGCCGATGGCCAGCCGGCCGTTCGGCAGGGTCCACAGCCCGGCCTCGGGCAGGGTCTCGCGCCATTTCGCCAGCAATTCCTCGGCCCGCGCGCGGTCGGTGGTGGATTCGAGGCGCAGGAAGAACTGCTCGGGCGCGGGCTCAGCCGCGGTGCCGGCATCGGTGGTCGGGGCCGCATCCGCGCCGGCCAGGTCGCCGGGGAGGGGCTCGTCCTCTGTGGCCGCGGGCTGGGCCTGGGGGAAGGTCGAGGCATTGCCGGCGGATGCCGCCGCCTGGGGATCGGCGTCGGGTTCGGCGGCCGCGTCGCCGATCCGGGTCAGTTCGCGTCCCTCGGCGGCGGCCAGGAAGCTGTCGCCCGGCACCTTGCGCTGCTGCTTCAGCTGTTCCAGCCGCGCCGCCGCCTCTGCGCGCGGCATCGGGCCAAGCGCGATCCCGACCCAGCCGTCGGCCAGCGGGAAGGTCACGACATCGGGAAACTGCGCCCCCCAGTTGCGGGCGGTGTCGGCCGCGGCCTGCGCGCCGCGCTTGGCCTCGATGCGGATCAGCACATCCTCGGCCTGCGCGGCAAAGCCCAGAGACAGCGGCAGAGCCGCACCGATGACGAATGCAAAGCGCCGCATGGGCATGTCCCTCTCATTGACCCTGCGCCGCCCTCTGCCTAGAAGGCGGCAGACATTTCCTGCCAGTTATGCCGAAGGAAGCCCCGATGACCAGCCCAAAGGACCATCAGACGGCGAAACCCGTCTGCTTTCAGGACGTGATCCTGCGCCTGCAATCCTATTGGGCCGCACAGGGCTGCGCGGTGCTGCAACCCTATGACATGGAGGTCGGCGCCGGCACCTTCCACCCGGCCACGACGCTGCGCAGCCTGGGCGCGCGTCCCTGGGCCGCGGCCTATGTCCAGCCCTCGCGCCGACCGACCGATGGGCGCTATGGCGAGAACCCGAACCGGCTACAGCATTACTACCAGTATCAGGTCATCATCAAACCCTCGCCGCCGAACCTGCAAGAGCTTTACCTGGGCAGCCTTGCGGCCATCGGCCTCGACCCGATGATCCACGACGTGCGCTTTGTCGAGGACGACTGGGAAAGCCCGACGCTGGGCGCCTGGGGGCTGGGCTGGGAGGTCTGGTGCGACGGCATGGAAGTCAGCCAGTTCACCTATTTCCAGCAGGTCGGCGGGCATGACTGCCGCCCGGTTTCGGGCGAGCTGACCTATGGGCTTGAGCGGCTGGCGATGTATGTGCTGGGGGTCGAGCATGTGATGGACATGCCCTTCAACCCGCCCGGCAGCCCGATCCCGCTGAGCTATGGCGACGTCTTCCGCCAGGCCGAGCGCGAATATTCCCGCTGGAACTTCGAACAGGCCGATACGGAGATGCTGCTACAGCATTTCAAGGATGCCGAGGCGGAATGCGACCGCATCCTGGCCGCGGCCGAGACGGACGGCGCCGGGCGGCGCATCCCGATGGCGCATCCCGCCTATGACCAGGCGATCAAGGCCAGCCACCTGTTCAACCTGCTCGACGCGCGCGGCGTGATCTCGGTCACGGAACGCCAGGCCTATATCGGCCGCGTCCGCGCGCTGGCGAAACGCTGCGCCGACCTGTTCGTGACCACCGAGGCCGCGGTCCTGCAAGCGGAGGCGGCGGCATGAGTTCGGGCAAGATCGTCGCCTCGATGCTGGTGCTGGTGGCCGTCATGGCCGGCCTCGCCGTCTGGTATCTGCAGGTCTATGGCTTCTACGACCCGGTGGACGAGATCAGCGGCGCGCAGGACATCGTCGTCACCGACGCGCAGGGCGCCACCCATCCGGTCGCGGTCGCGGATTTCAAGGCCATCGACGCGGCAAGCTCGCCCATCCGCTATCGCGCCTGCTTCACGCTGGATCCGGCCGAACTGGCCGATGCCGCGCCCTATGACGGCGCGACGCCGTTGAACGGGCCGGGCTGGTTCAAGTGCTATTCCGCCCGGGCGCTGACCGCCGACCTGGAATCGGGCGCGGCGCGCGCCGTGCTGGGCCAGGCCGAGATCCGCCCCGACGTGGACCGGGTGATCGTGGTCTATCCCGACGGCCGCGCCTTTGCCTGGCACCAATTCAACGACAAGACCCCCGAACGCGGAGTGATGGACTGATGCCCGACCTTCTGATCGAGCTTTTCTCGGAGGAGATCCCGGCGCGGATGCAGGCCCGCGCCCGCGAGGATCTGAAGAAACGCGTCACCGACGGGCTGGTCGACGCAGGCCTGACCTATCGCTCGGCCGGCGCCTTCTCGACCCCGCGCCGGCTGGCGCTCGCCGTCGAGGGGCTGAGCGCGCAAAGCCCGACCACGCGCGAGGAGCGCAAGGGCCCCCGCACCGACGCCCCCGAGGCGGCGCTGGAGGGCTTCCTGCGCTCGACCGGGCTGACCCGCGAGCAGCTGGAGGCGCGCGACGACAAGAAGGGCCAGGTCTGGTTCGCGGTGGTCACGAAGCCCGGCCGCCCCGCCGCCGAGATCGTGGCCGAGGTGCTGGAACGCACGATCCGCGACTTCCCCTGGCCCAAGTCGATGCGCTGGGGCGCGGGCAGCCTGCGCTGGGTGCGGCCGCTGCATTCCATCATCTGCCTGCTCTCGGACGAAGCCGGCGCCAGCGTGGTGCCGCTGGAGATCGAGGGCATCCGTGCCGGCAGCACCACCCGCGGCCACCGCTTCATGGCGCCGGAGGAGATTGCCGTTTCGGGCTTCGAGGATTACGCCGCGAAACTTCGCCGCGCCCGCGTCATGCTGGACCCCGCCGAACGCGAGGCCGCGATCCGGCAGGAGGCGGCGAACCTCGCCTTTGCCCGCGGCTGGGAGATCGTGCCGGACGAGGGCCTGCTGACCGAGGTCGCGGGCCTGGTCGAATGGCCGGTGGCCCTGATGGGCGCCATCGAGGACCGTTTCCTGGCGCTGCCGCCCGAGGTGCTGCAAACCTCGATGAAGGAGCACCAGAAGTTCTTCTCGGCCCGCAATCCCAAGAGTGGCCGCATCGAGGGCTTTGTCACCGTGGCGAATATCGAGACCGCGGACCATGGCGAGACGATCCTGAAAGGCAACCAGCGCGTGCTGGCGGCGCGCCTGTCCGATGCGGCCTTCTTCTGGGACAACGACCTGCGCGAGGCCAAGGCCGGGATGGGTGACTGGGCCGAGGGGCTGAAGCACGTCACCTTCCAGAGCAAGCTGGGTTCGCAAGCCGACCGTATCGCCCGCATCGCCGCCCTGGCGCGCAAGATCGCGCCGCTGGTCGGCGCCGACCCGGATCAGGCGGAACAGGCGGCCAGGGTGGCGAAACTCGACCTGCGTTCCGCGATGGTCGGCGAGTTCCCGGAACTGCAAGGCATCATGGGCCGCTACTACGCGCTGGCGGCCGGCCTGCCCGAGCCGGTGGCCGACGCCGCCCGCGACCATTACTCGCCTTTGGGGCCCTCGGACGCGGTGCCCTCGGCGCCGGTGTCGGTGGCGGTGGCGCTGGCCGACAAGCTCGACACGCTGACCGGCTTCTGGGCCATCGACGAAAAGCCCACCGGCTCGAAAGATCCCTTCGCGCTGCGCCGCGCTGCGCTGGGGGTGATCCGGCTAATCACAACCAATAATCTGCGAATTCATCTCGATGACATTGCGGAGATGGCTGCCTCCATCCAGCCCACATTCGAATATAGTAAGAGAGAGCAGTTCCCCGGCGGGCTTTCGGACGAACAGGCAATGACGGAAATCGTCTCTTCCGTCTCGGTGGCGGCAGCCGTTGCCCGGACGCTTCGAGACTTCTTCCACGACCGCCTGAAGGTCCACCTGCGCGACCAGGGCATCCGCCACGACATCATCGACGCGGTGCTGAACATGCCCGGCAGCGACGACCTGGTGCTTCTGGTCAACCGCGCCACGGCGCTGAACGACGTGCTGAAGACCGAGGACGGCGCCAACCTGCTTCAGGGCTTGAAACGCGCCGGCAACATCCTCGCCCAGGCCGAAGAGAAGGACGGCGTCGAATACAGCTTCGGCGCCGATCCGAAATTCGCCGAGACCGACGAGGAACGCAGCCTGTTCGCCGCCCTCGACCAGGCCGAGCCGGCGATCCGCGAGGCCGTCCGGCTCGAGGATTTCCAGGCCGCGACCCAGGGCATCGCCAGCCTGCGCGCGCCCATCGACGCCTTCTTCGAGGCGGTGCAGATTAATACCGACAACCAGATCACCCGCCGCAACCGGCTGAACCTCTTGTCGCGCATCCGCGAGGCCGGCCGGCTGATCGCCGATTTCGGCCGCATCGAGGGCTGAGCGCCGCTTCTTTCTTGTCCAAATATCCTGGGGGAAAGCGCCTGCGGCCCCGTCCGGGGGCGGCAGGCGCTTGGGGGCAAAGCCCCCGCCACCCCCGCAGCTTGCGCTGTTCTTCGCACTTGCAGCAATGCGCCGGCCATGCCTAATGTGACGGCATCATGACCGCGCTGACAGATCCAGGTGCCATCGTCGAAATCACCCCCTCGGCGGGGATCCAGACCGCGCGCCATGGCTGGCGCGCGAAATGCCTGCAACGCCTGATCCGCATGGAACTGCCGGTGCCGACCAGCTTCGCGCTGTCGGCCGAGGCGGTGCGCGCCATCGCCGCCGGCCAGATGCCAGACCGCGCGCGCCTGGCCGCCATCATGGAACGCGCCGACGGGCTGGTCAGCGTGCGGCCCTCGGCGATGAACCCGGCCTGGGGCGGGCCGGGCACGGTGCTGAACGTGGGCATCAACCACGAATGCCACGCCCGGCTGGTGAAAAGCCGCGGCAAGGCGGCGGCGGATGCGATCTACCTGGGCTTCGTGCAATCCTATGCCATCCATGTCGCGCGGCTCGACCCCGACATGTTCTCGGACAGCGAGGGCGGGCTTGCCGCCGCCCTGCGCGCCTATGAGGACGAGACGGACGAGGAATTTCCCCAGGATCCGACGCGCCAGCTGGCCGAGGTGCTGCGTAGCATGGCGCGGGCCTGGGACGGGCCGACCGCGCGGCTCCTGCGCCAAGCCAAGGGGGCGCCGGCCCTCGCGCCGCTGGGGCTGGTGGTGCAGGACATGGCGCTGGCCATCGGGCCGGGCGTCACCGGTTCGGGCACCATCCAGTTCGTCGACAGCGTGACCGGCACGCCGCGCATCACCGGCCGGTTCCGCGGCCAGACCCAGGGCCGCTCCAAGGGCAAGGGGGCCGAGACGCTCTACCTGACCCGCGACCCGCGCGGCCCCTCGCTCGAGGAAGCCGCGCCCGAGGTCTTTGCCGACCTGGTCCGCTTTGGCGTCGCCGCCCGCGAACGCCTGCGCGAGGAGATGCAGATCGAATTCGTCGTCTCGGACAGCCGGCTGGCGATCATCGACGCGGTGCGGGTCAGCCGCAGTTCGCGGGCCAGCGTGCGCATCGCCGTGTCGCTGGCCCGCGACGGCATCATCCCGGCCGAGGAGGCGGTGATGCGGGTCGAGCCGCGGGCGCTGTCGGACCTCTTGCACCACCAGGTCGACCCGCGCGCGCCCCGCGACGTGATCGCCCGCGGCATCAATGCCAGCCCCGGCGCCGCCACCGGCCGCATCGTCTTTACCGCCGCCGCCGCCCAGGCCGCCGAGGCGCGGGGCGAGCGCTGCGTGCTGGTGCGCCGCGAAACCGTGCCCGAGGACATCCGCGGCATGCATGCTGCCGTCGCCGTCTTGACCGAGCGCGGCGGCATGACCAGCCACGCGGCGGTGATCGCCCGCGGCATC
This sequence comes from Paracoccus sp. P2, assembly GCF_046335115.1. Classification (NCBI taxonomy): domain Bacteria; kingdom Pseudomonadati; phylum Pseudomonadota; class Alphaproteobacteria; order Rhodobacterales; family Paracoccaceae; genus Paracoccus; species Paracoccus sp. P2. The sequence goes on from NZ_JBGOSN010000005.1 coordinate 139,512, forward strand.
GGCCTGCCCTGCATCGTCGGTGCCAGCGGCATCGCCATCGACACGCGCGCCCGCACCATGCTGGTCGGCGGCCGATTGTTCCACGAGGGCGAGGAGATCACCATCGACGGCACCTCGGGCGAGGTGCTGGCCGGCGCCGCCGAGATGCTGGAGCCGGCGTTGGACGACAGCTTCACCCAGCTGCTCGAATGGGCCGATGCGCATTGCCGCATCAGGATCCGCGCCAATGCCGACACGCCCGAGGACGCCCGCACCGCCCGCAGGTTCAACGCCCAGGGCATCGGGCTGTGCCGCACCGAGCACATGTTCTTCGACGACGAGCGCCTGCCGGCCATGCGCGAGATGATCTTCGCCGGCAAGCCCGAGGACCGCCGCCTGTCGCTGGAGCGGCTCCTGCCCATGCAGCGCAGCGATTTCGCGGCGCTGTTCGAGATCATGGCCGGGCTGCCGGTCACCATCCGCCTGTTCGACCCGCCGCTGCACGAATTTTTGCCACATGACCGCGAGGGGATGCGGGAACTGGCCGAATCGCTGGACCTGCCCTTGTCGGACGTGACCCGCCGGGTCGAGGCGCTGTCCGAGTTCAACCCGATGCTGGGCATGCGCGGCGTCCGGCTGGGCATCACCGTGCCCGAGATCTATGACATGCAGGCCCGCGCCATCTTCGAGGCCACCATCGAGGCCAGCCATAACGGCGACCCGGTGGTGCCCGAGATCATGATCCCGCTGGTTTCCGCCCGGCGCGAGGTCGAACTGGTCAAGACCCGCATCGACGCGGTCGCCGCCGCCGTCCGCAACGAGACGCGCAAGGATTTCACCTATCGGCTGGGCGTCATGGTCGAGACGCCGCGCGCCGCGCTGCGCGCCGGCGACATCGCCGAGCATTCCTCCTTCTTGTCCTTTGGCACCAACGACTTGACGCAGATGACCTATGGGCTGTCGCGCGACGATGCCGGCCGCTTCATGGGCACCTATGTCAACCAGGGCGTCTATTCCGAGGATCCGTTCCACATCCTCGACCGCGACGGCGTGGGCGAGCTTGTTGCCATCGGCACCGAGCGCGCCCGCAGCCACAAGCCCGACATCACCATTTCGGTCTGCGGCGAACATGGCGGCAACCCGGAATCCATCGCCTTCTGCCTGCGGGCGGGGGTGAACTATGTCTCCTGCTCGCCCTTCCGGGTGCCGGTGGCGCGGCTCGCCGCGGCGCAGGAATCGATTCTCATGGGCCGGGAAGCGGCGGAATCGACGGCCGGGGCCGAGTCCTAGGACCAGCCGGTTTTGGCCGGAATCTGCCCGTCCGCCGATTTTCCGTCGGCGGGTTTCCGCCAAAATCGTTTGATTTCAATCGAATCGCGTCACTCACGTGCATGTGGGCTGGATCGGTCCGCCCTGTTTCGGGCCTTTAACGCCAGACCGCCGCCTCCGGGGCGACCTCGGGGCGGACCTTCCGACGAACCAGACCGGGCCGGGCCCGGACCGAAAACAGGACCAACATGTCGATTAGCAAGTCATGGCTGGCGCGCGTTTCCGTGTGTGTGGCTGTCGCCCTTTCCCCTGTCGCAACCACTCCGGCCATGGCCGATGGCAAGCATCAGGTCGCCTATGAAACCAAGGCCGGCCGCGCGCGCCAGGCGACCGTGAAGATCGATCCCGCCGATCTGCAATGCCTGTCCGAGGCGCTGTATTTCGAGGCCCGCGGCGAAGGCGTGCAGGGCCAGCAGGCCGTGGCCGAGGTGATCCTGAACCGCGTCGATCACCCGCGTTTTCCCCAGACCGTCTGCGGCGTGGTGAACCAGCGCGGCCAGTTCACCTATAACAAGAACGCCCGCATCCGCGAAAAAGGCACCTATGCCAGGGTGCAAAAGGTGGCCATGGCGGCCCTGGCCGGCGCGCCGCGCACCCTGACCAACGGCGCGACCTATTTCCACGCCCGCGGCGTGAACCCCTCCTGGTCCAAGCGGTTTGAGCGCACGATCCGAATCGGCAGCCATACCTTCTACCGTTCGGACCGCCGGCTGGCCTCGAACTGAGGCGGCGCCCCGAGGCGGCGTCGCAAATCTGCTGCCCGATGCGCGGCCCTGTCCCTTGCGGCGGGGCCGTTTTCCTGAAAACACGGGTGGCATGGACCAGCCTGACCGTATCCACCTGCGCGACTACATCCTTTCGGCCGAGATCGGCGCGTTCCAGACCGAACGCGGCCAGCCGCAGCGGCTGCGCTTCAACATCGACGTGGAACTGGCGAGCCATGTCGTCGGCGTGAATGACGAGGTGGACAGGATCCTGTCCTATGACATCCTGACCGGCGCGGTTGCGGCGGGGCTGGCGGATCGCCGCTATGACCTGCTCGAGACGCTGGCCGAAAAGATCGCTGCGCAGATCCTGGCGCATCCGCGCGCCGCGCAGGTCTCGGTCACGGTCGAGAAGCTGGACCGCATCCCCGGCGCGCTGGGGGTGACGCTGGTGCGCCGCCAGGCGCGGGTCGAGGCCGACCCGGTCCGGGCGCCGATCCGGGTGATCTTTCACGGCCGCGACCTGGCGCTGCCCGACGGCGCGGTGGCGCTGGTCCCGGACGCGCCGGGGCTGCCGCTGCCGCAGGGCGGCAACCTGCGCGAGGTCGAGCTGCTGGCGCTGGACCAGGCCGCCTGGGCGCTGGCCGGCCATCTGGGGCTGACCGTGGCCGACAGCCGCACCGAGCTGGACTGGGCCGCGACCGAGGGCCGCGCCGTGGTCTGGGCGCCCGCGCGCATGGTGCGCGACGTGGCCGGGCTGGCGGCCGAGCCGCAGGCGCTGGCGCTGTGGCTGGCCGAGCGGCTGGGGGCGAGCCGGCTCGACTGGGCGCTGCCCGAGGGTGCGCCCGAGCCGGCTGTACCGACGGGTTTCTGCATTCCGACCGCACGGCTTTGATCTTCGTGCTTGAATCGCCCGCGCACCGGCGTAGAGACGCGAAGCATGACCGATTACTATCGCCCGATTCCCTGTGAGACGGGCCGCTGGCAGCTTGCCGGCGGCTGGGTGCGCTTTTCGCAATGCGAGCTTTTGCGCCGCGGCGAGGCGCCGCGCGTGGTGGACGGCGCCCCCGATGCGGTGCTGGCGGCGCTGACCGCGCCCCGCGCGCCGCTGCTGGGCCTGTCACTGGACAGGCCGCGCATCATGGGCATCGTCAATACCACGCCCGACAGCTTTTCGGACGGCGGCGCCTATGACGGGGCCGAGCAGGCGCGGCTGTTGGCCGCACAGGGGGCCGAGATCCTGGACATCGGCGGCGAATCGACCCGGCCCGGCGCGCGCGAGGTGCCCGCGGCCGAGGAAATCGCCCGCGTGACCCCCGCCATCGCCGCGGGCCGCGGGCTGGCGGCGGTCTCGGTCGATACCCGCAAGGCCGAGGTGGCGCGGGCCGCCGTCGCGGCGGGGGCGGGGCTGGTCAACGATGTCTCGGGCTTCGACTTCGACCCGGCCATGGCCGGGACGGTGGCCGCGGCGGGCGTGCCGGTCTGCCTGATGCACGCCCAGGGCATCCCCGAGACCATGCAGGACAACCCGACCTATGGCGACGTGCTGCTGGATGTCTATGACGCGCTGGCCGAGCGCATTGCGCGTGCCGAGGCGGCGGGCATCGCCCGCGACAGGATCGTGATCGATCCGGGCATTGGTTTCGGCAAGACGCAGGCGCATAATCTGGCCATCCTGCGGCGGATCTCGGTCTATCACGGGCTGGGCTGTGCCGTGCTGCTGGGGGTGTCGCGCAAGCGGTTCATCGGCAGCATCGGCGGTGCCGAACGGCCGGCGGACCGGGTGGCGGGCACGCTGGCGGTGACGCTTTCCGGGGTCGCGCAGGGCATACAGATCCACCGCGTCCATGACGTGGCGGAAACACGGCAGGGCCTCGCCCTCTGGCGGGCCGTGACCACAGAAACGAATTGAGCGGGGCAAGATGAGCAGGAAACTTTTCGGCACCGACGGCGTCAGGGGCCGTGCCAATACCCACCCGATGACGGCCGAGATGGCGCTGCGCCTGGGCGCCGCCGCCGGCCGCTATTTCCGCCGCAACGGCGAGGACCACCATCGCGTCGTGATCGGCAAGGACACGCGCCTGTCGGGCTACATGCTGGAGAATGCGCTGACGGCGGGGCTGACCAGCACCGGCATGAACGTGCTGCTGCTGGGCCCGGTGCCGACGCCGGCGGTGGGCTACCTGACCCGCTCGATGCGGGCCGATGTGGGCATCATGATCTCGGCCAGCCATAACCCGGCCGCGGACAACGGCATCAAGTTCTTTGGTCCCGACGGCTTCAAGCTTTCGGACGAGGCCGAGGCCGAGATCGAATCCATCGTGGCGGGCGAGATCGTTCCGGCCCAGCCGCAGAATATCGGCCGCGCCAAGCGCATCGACGACGGGCGCGGGCGCTATGTCGAATATGCCAAGACCACCTTCCCGGCCGGGCAGCGGCTGGAGGGGCTGAAGGTGGTGGTGGATTGCGCTAACGGCGCCGCCTATCGCGCCGCGCCGGACGTGCTGTGGGAACTGGGGGCCGAGGTGATCCCGCTGGGGGTTTCCCCGAACGGCCACAACATCAATGACGGGCTGGGCTCGACCCATCCCGAGGCCTGCGCCCAGGCGGTGCTGGAACATGGCGCTGACATGGGCATCAGCCTGGACGGCGATGCCGACCGGGTGATGATCGTCGATGAAAAGGGCCAGGTGGCGGATGGCGACCAGATCATGGCGCTGCTGGCCGACCGCTGGGCGGCGCAGGGCCGGCTGCGGGGCGGGGCGCTGGTGGCGACGGTGATGTCGAATCTGGGGCTGGAGCGGTTCCTGCAGGGCCGCGGGCTGCGGCTGGAGCGCACCGCCGTCGGCGACCGCTACGTGGTCGAGCGGATGCGCGGCGCCGGCTTCAACCTGGGCGGCGAGCAGTCGGGCCATATCGTGATGACCGATTACGCCACCACCGGCGACGGGCTCATTGCCAGCCTGCAATTCCTGGCGGCGCTGGCGGATGGCGGCAGGTCGGCCTCGGAACTGGTGGCGCAGTTCGAGCCGGTGCCGCAATTGCTGAAGAACGTGCGCTATGCTGCCGGTGCCGATCCGCTGTCGGTCGATGCGGTCCAGGCCGAGATTGCGCGGGCCGAGGCGCGGCTGAACGGCTGCGGCCGGGTGCTGATCCGCAAGTCCGGCACCGAGCCCCTGATCCGCGTCATGGCCGAAGCCGAGGACGAGACCGTGCTGCGCGAGGTGGTCGAGAACATCGTCGCGGCGGTGGAGAAGGCGGCCTGACCGCCCTGGGCGCGGCGCCGGTGGCGGGCTTGGCAGGAGTATTTAAGAAACGGTGAAACGGGTGCGGGCGTGCCATGCGGGCTTGGCCCGGCGTTTTCACCGTTTTACAAATACTCATGCGGCGGCGACGCTGGCGTGGTCGCATGGGTATTTGGGGAACAGAGAAGTTCGGACGCCCGGCTAGGGGGTGGTCGGGTCGTGGTCGTAGAGCCAGGCGAAACGCTCGATCAGCCGGGCGGGGGCGAGGCGCGAGACGGCGCGCAGCCCGGCATGGGCGACCGCGCGGGTCGGGCCGCGCAGGTGGTAGTTGCGGGCATTGGCATTGGCCGCCTCGACGATGCGCCGGCAGCGCGGCTGGCGCAGGGCCTGGAACCGCGCCAGCGCGGCTTCCTGGTCCGGGCCGGCATCGAGGCAGGCGGCCAGCACCCAGGCATCCTCGATCGCCATGACCGCGCCTTGCGCCATGAAGGGCAGGGTGGGATGGGCGGCGTCGCCGATCAGCGCCCGCCGGCCGTCCTGCCAATGTGCGGCGACCGGATGACGGAACAGGCCCCAGATGCCGACATCCTGAACCTGCTCCAGCCATTCCGGCACCGGGCCGCCGAAGCGGGCGAAGGCGGCGCGCAGCTCGGAGGGCTCGCCGGGGGTGGACCAGCCTTCCTCCTGCCAGTCCGGCCGCTCGACCACGGCGACGAGATTGCGCTGGCCCTGGCCCAGCGGATAGCTGACCAGGTGCCGGCCCGGTCCCATGAAGACCTGTGCCACCGGCGCGGCATCGGGCTCGGCCGGGATCAGCGCGCGCCATGCGGTCTGGCCGGTGAAGAAGGGGGTCTCGGGGCCGTTCAGCGTCGGGCGCAGGCGGCTTTTCACCCCATCCGCGCCGATCAGCAGCGGCACGTCGGGCAGTTCGGTCACGTCATGGCCCAGCTTGATGCGGGCGCCGGCTTCGCGCGCGGCCTGTTCCAGCAGGGCGACCAGCCGGGCGCGATGCACCAGGCGGAACGGATCGCCGGGGCGATGCCGCGCCAGGTCCAGCCGCGCCACCATGCGGCCGGTCGAATCGCGCAGCTCGACCCGCTCGGAGGGCAGCGAGATCGCCCGGAACCGCGATTCGAGCCCCAGCGCCGCCAAGACCCGCATGGCATTTGGCGAAATCTGCAAGCCTGCGCCGACCTCGCGCAACGCCCCCGCGCGTTCCAGCACCGTGACCTCTGCGCCGCGCTGCGCCAAGGCGCAGGCGGCAGTCAGGCCGGCCACGCCTGCGCCGATGATGGTGACGGGATGATGCTTCAGGCCGGACATGGCGCCCCTGACTGCGAAAGCGGCCCCGAAGGGGCCGGCGGGTCAGTCGTCGCGATGCACGCGCTCGCGCCGCTCGTGGCGTTCCTGCGCTTCCAGGGTCATGGTGGCGATGGGGCGCGCGTCCAGCCGCTTGAGGCTGATCGGCTCGCCGGTCATCTCGCAATAGCCGTATTCGCCGGTCTCGATGCGGCGCAGCGCCGCGTCGATCTTGGCCACCAGCTTGCGCTGGCGGTCGCGGGTGCGCAGTTCCAGCGAGCGGTCGGTTTCCTCGGAGGCGCGGTCGGCCAGATCGGGCACGTTGCGGGCGCTGTCCTGAAGACCTTCCAGCGTTTCCGCGGATTGGTCCAGAAGTTCCTGCTTCCATGCGATCAGCTTGCGGCGGAAATATTCGAGTTGCCGTTCATTCATGAAAGGTTCGTCTTCGGCGGGGCGATAATCTTCGGGCAGAAAGGTCTGGGCTTTCATCGTTCCTCCGGGAGCCGGGCGACTGGATGCCCGATCCTTGGCGCCCGCATAAAGTATGGCAGACCAATTGTCACTAGGCCATTCCGACAGGTCGGGCCTGCGGCTTGCGAAGCGGGCGGGCGCTGGCTAGGGTCGCGCAGATTGCGCAAAGGACAGGCGAATGCAGTTTTCCTCGACCGAAACCTATGTGGCTCCTGCCGACCTGGCCATGGCCGTGAATGCGGCGATCACGCTGGAACGCCCGCTGCTGGTCAAGGGCGAGCCGGGCACCGGCAAGACCGAACTGGCGCGGCAGGTCGCGGCCAGCCTGGAGTTGCCCATCATCGAATGGAACGTGAAATCGACCACCCGCGCGCAGCAGGGGCTTTACGAATACGATGCCGTGTCGCGGCTGCGCGACAGCCAGCTGGGCGAGGCGCGGGTTCACGATATCGCGAACTACATCCGCAAGGGCAAGCTGTGGCAGGCCTTCGAGGCGCCGGGCAAGGTCGTGCTGCTGATCGACGAGATCGACAAGGCCGATATCGAGTTTCCGAACGACCTCTTGCAGGAACTCGACCGCATGGAGTTCCATGTCTACGAGACCAGCGAGACGGTGGTGGCCCGGCACCGGCCGGTGGTCATCATCACCTCGAACAACGAAAAGGAACTGCCGGACGCCTTCCTGCGCCGCTGCTTCTTCCACTACATCCGCTTTCCCGATGCAGAGACGCTGAAGCGCATCGTCGAGGTGCATTATCCCGGCCTGAAGCCGCGGCTGCTCGACGAGGCGCTGACGCAGTTCCTGGAGCTGCGCGAGGTGCAGGGGTTGAAGAAGAAGCCCTCGACCAGCGAACTCCTGGACTGGCTCAAGCTGATCCTGGCCGAAGATCTGGCGCCCGAGGACCTGCGGCGCCCGGCCGGAGAGATGCTGCCCAAGCTGCATGGCGCGCTCTTGAAGAACGAGCAGGACGTGGCGCTGTTCGAGCGGCTGGCCTTCATGGCCCGCCGCCAACGCTGAGGGCGGCAGCGATGATCCGCGCGCTTCGCCCCGAGGATCGCAAGGGCTGGCAGCGGCTCTACGAGGGCTACCAGGCCTTCTACGGCTTCGACGACCGGCCGCCGTCGTTCTACGACCGCGCCTTCGACCGGCTGATGGCACGCAACCCGCGCGACTTTCACGGTCTGGTGGCCGAGGCGGAGGGCCGGCTGCTGGGTCTGACGCATTACGTCTTTCACCCGAACCTGTGGCGCGAGGAGGGGGTCTGCTATCTGCAGGATCTGTTCACCGCCCCCGAGGCCCGCGGCCGCGGCATCGCCCGCGCCCTGATCGAAGGCGTCTATGCCGAGGCCGACCGCGCCGGCGTGCCTGCCGTCTATTGGCTGACGGCCGAGGACAATTATCCGGGGCGAATGCTCTATGACCGGATGGCGGTGAAGTCGCCCTTCATCCGCTACAATCGCAAGCTGTGATGCGCCTGTAAGGCAAGGGGCGGCCCGAAGGCCGCCCCCGCGATCCGCTGTCCCTCGCCTCAGCGCAGGCCGGTGGCTTGCAGCAGGCCCTTGCGCTTGGCCTCGTAGTAATAGCCGCGGGCATACCATTTCACCGCGGCATCCTTGTCGCCGTCGGCGACCATATAGGCGCCGCGCAGGTATTTGACGCCGTATTTCAGGTTCGTCTCGGCATCGAGCAGCCCGGCGGGCGGGCCCTGATAGCCCATGCCGCGCGCGGTGGCGGGCAGGATCTGCATCAGCCCGTAATAGGGGCCGTTGCGGGCGCCGGGACGATGGGTCGATTCGCGGATGATGACGCGCTGCACCAGGTCCACCGGCACATCGTATTCCGCCGCGTATTTGTTGATCAGCCGGCGCAGTTCCGGTGTCTCGTTCGGATGCAGCGCCGCGACCTGGGCGGCCGAGGCGCGGGGTTCGACCAGATAGCGGCGGTCGGGATCGACCCGGTTGTCGCCGCAGGCGCCGACGGCCAGCGTGCCGGCCAGCGCCAACAGTCCGAGGATGGATTTCATGACTGCCCCTTGTCTTTTCATTGACCAAGGGATTAGCCGCAGCTGCCAGAGTCGGGGAAATCAAAAGACAGGACCGCCCGGTTCAGGGGCGGTCCATTGGCGGAAACCCGCCGCAACATGGTGCCGGTTTCGGTGGCGATCCGCCGATCAGGCGTGGATCGCGCCGTCGCCGCAGGCCAGCGCCGCCTCGCGCACCGCTTCCGAGCAGGTCGGATGGGCGTGGCAGGTCAGTGCGATGTCCTGGGCCGAGGCGCCGAATTCCATCGCCACGCAGACCTCGTGGATCATCTCGCCGGCATTCGGGCCGATGATGTGGCAGCCCAGCACCCGATCGGTCTCGGCATCGGCGATCATCTTGACGAAGCCCTCGGCCTGGAACAGGGCCTTGGCGCGGGCATTGCCCATGAAGGGGAACTTGCCGACCTTGACCTTGCGGCCGCTTTCCTTGGCGGCCTCTTCGGTCAGCCCGACCGAGGCGACCTCGGGCGTGGTATAGATCACGCCGGGGATCACGTCGTAATTCACATGGCCATGCTTGCCGGCGATGACCTCGGCCACCGCCATGCCCTCGTCCTCGGCCTTGTGGGCCAGCATCGGGCCCGGCACCGCGTCGCCGATGGCGTAGATGCCCTTGACGCTGGTCTGCCAGTGTTCGTCGATCTGGACGAAGCCGCGATCGGTCAGCGCGACGCCGACCTTGTCCAGGCCCAGCCCGGCGACATAGGGGCGGCGGCCGGTGGCGACCAGCACGCATTCGGCCTTGATCTCATGCTCGCTGTCGTCCTTGCGCAGCTTGTACTTGACCTCGGCCTTGCCCTTTTCGACCTCGACCTCGGACACGGCCGCGCCCAGGACGAATTTCAGCCCCTGTTTCGCCAGGATGCGCTGGAACTGCTTTTGCACCTCGGCGTCCATGCCGGGGGTGATGGCGTCCAGGAACTCGACCACCGTTACCTCGGCGCCGAGCCGGGCATAGGCCGAACCCAGTTCCAGCCCGATCACGCCCGCGCCGATCACCACCATCGACTTGGGGATCTTCGGCAGCGACAGGGCGCCGGTCGAATCGACGACGATGCCGGCGGCATTATCGACCTCGACCCCCTTCAGGCTGGCCGGTTCCGAGCCGGTGGCGATGACGATGTTCTTCGTCTCGTGGACGGTGTCGCCGACCTTGACCTTGCCGGGCGCTTCGATGCTGGCCCAGCCCTTGAGCCAGTCGATCTTGTTCTTCTTGAACAGGAACTCGATGCCCTTGGTATTGCCGGCGACCGTCTCGGCCTTGTAGCCCTGCATCTTGTCCCAATCGACCTTGGGCTTGGCGCCCATCAGGCCCATCTTCTCGAAATTCTCGTGGGTCTCGTGCAGCATGTGGCTGGCATGCAGCAGCGCCTTGGAGGGGATGCAGCCGACGTTCAGGCAGGTGCCGCCCAGCGTCTCGCGTCCCTCGACGCAGGCGACCTTCAGGCCCAGCTGGGCGGCGCGGATCGCGCAGACATAGCCGCCGGGACCGGCGCCGATCACGATCAGGTCATAGGTGGACATTCAGGTCTCCTTGCAGTTCGCGGCGCGCTTGCCGGCGCCGCCCGTTCGGTTCAGGTGAATAAGGCGATCAGGATCATCGCCAGCGTGGCGACGAACCCCACCCCCCAGATGACCGAGCGCCAGGGCGACCAGCCATAGGCATAGGCGGGAATATAAAGCAGCCGCGCCAGCAGGTAGCTCCAGGCGCAAAGCACGGTCAGGGCCGAGCCGGCATCCGACAGCACCACCAGCACGACGGCGATGGTAAAGAGGATCAGTCCCTCGAAATGATTGTCCGCAGCGCGGCGCAGCCGTCCGGTCAGCGCGGAAAACTCCGGCTGCCTGTCGCGCGGGCTGGCGTTCCATTTCGCGCCGACATCGCGGTTCATCGAGGCGGCGGCCAGGCCGATCTGCACGGCTTGCAGCAGCGCGGCCAGCGCCAGGGCGGTGGTTTCGGCGGCCATCAGGCGGTCTCGACCAGGTGGAAGGCGGTGGCCGAGACGCCGGCCTGGCTGTTGAAGACCCCCGCTGCCCCTTCCAGATAGGCCCTGGCCACCGCCGCGTCGCCCACCTGGAACAGCGCCCAGGCGCTCTGGTCGTTCTCGCGCCACAGCTGCAGCAGCGACAGGCCGCTATTGCCGCGATCCTCGGCATCGGCGTCGAAGGCGGCCTTGAAGGCGGCGTAACCGGCGATGGTGTAATGGGCGATCATCTGGGTCATGGGGGACTCCTCCGTTTCGGCCCGGCTTCCCGTCGGGATGAGCGGCAAGGCGGCCCGGTGCGGGTCAACGGATACAGGCCGGAAAGAGTTGCGCGGCGGCTTCCTGGGCGCGCCGGGGGCGGGCCTGCCGCCCCCGGCAGGCCGGGATCACAGGTCCATGAGCAGGCGGCGCGGATCCTCCAGTGCTTCCTTGACGCGCACGAGGAAGGTCACGGCGCCCTTGCCGTCCACGATGCGGTGGTCGTAGCTCAGCGCCAGGTACATCATCGGCCGGATGACGATCTGGCCGTCCACGACGACCGGGCGGTCCTGGATCTTGTGCATGCCCAGGATGCCCGATTGCGGCGGGTTCAGGATCGGCGAGGACATCAGCGAGCCGTAGACGCCGCCGTTCGAGATGGTGAAGGTGCCGCCCTGCATTTCCGCCATGGTCAGCTTGCCGTCGCGGGCGCGGGTGCCCAGCTCGGCGATCTCCTTCTCGATCCGGGCGAAGCTCTTCTGGTCGGCATCGCGTACCACCGGCACCACCAGGCCGCTGGGCGTGCCCACCGCCACGCCCATGTGGACGAAGTTCTTGTAGACCACGTCGCCGCCGTCGATCTCGGCATTGACCTCGGGCACTTCCTTCAGCGCGTGGCAGCAGGCCTTCACGAAGAAGGACATGAAGCCGAGCTTGACCTTGTGCTTCTTCTCGAACTGGTCCTTGTAGGTGTTGCGCAGGTCCATGATGCCCTTCATGTCCACCTCGTTATAGGTGGTCAGCATCGCGGCGGTGTTCTGCGCGTCCTTGAGCCGGCGGGCGATGGTGGCGCGCAGGCGGGTCATCTTGACCCGCTCCTCGCGCGCCGCGTCATCGGCCGAGCTGGGCGCGCGCGGCGCCTGGGCCGGGGCCGGGGCCGGGGCGGGCGAGGCGGCGGCCGGTGCCGTAGCCGCGCGGGCCACGTCCTCCTTCATCACCCGGCCGTCGCGGCCGGTGCCGGTGACGGCATCGCGGCTGACGCCGGCCTCGGCCATGGCCTTCTTGGCCGAGGGCGCATCCTCGACATCCTTGCGCGGTGCGGGGGTTTCCGGGCCGGCGCCGGGCGATTGCACGGCGGCTGCGGCAGCAGCAGGGGCCTCGGCCCCGGGGGCCGCGGTCGCGCCCTCGGTGATGACCGCCAGCCGGGCGCTGGCCTCGACCGTTGCGCCCTCGGGGGCGAGGATCTCGGCCAGCACGCCCGCGGCGGGAGCCGGAACCTCGACCGAGACCTTGTCGGTCTCAAGCTCGCACAGCATCTCGTCCTGCGCGACCGCATCGCCGACCTTCTTGAACCAGGTCGCCACCGTGGCCTCGGTCACGCTTTCGCCCAGGGTGGGCACCATCACGTCGACGGATTTTCCGCTCATCTTTCTCTGTCCTTCCTGAGCCTTCGTGCCCGCATCAGCCTTGGGCAACATTTCTTCCGGGCCGGCATCGCCCTGTTCCATGATCTGTGCGAGCAGCGCGTTGGGCGCGACCACCGTGCCTTCGGGCGCGACGATCTCGGCCAGCTTGCCGGCGACGGGCGAGGGCACCTCGACCGTCACCTTGTCGGTTTCCAGCTCGCACAGCATTTCATCCACGGCGACGCGGTCGCCCGGTTTCTTGAACCAGGTGGCCACCGTCGCTTCGGATACCGATTCCCCAAGCGTGGGGACGCGTAGTTCCACTGCCATGTCAGGCCCCGATGGTGATGGCTTCGTGGACCAGGGCCTCCTGCTCGGCCTTGTGGCGCGAGGCAAGCCCGGTGGCCGGCGAGGCCGCTGCATGGCGGCCGACATAGCGCGGACGGCCATGCTTGGCGCCGATGCGCGACAGCACCCATTCGATATTGGGCTCGACGAAGGTCCAGCCGCCCTGGTTCTTGGGCTCTTCCTGGCACCAGACGATCTCGGCATCCTTGAAGCGTTCCAGCTCCTTGGACATGCTGTGGGCCGGGAAGGGATAGAACTGCTCGAGCCGCAGGATATAGACATCCTCGGCCCCGGCGGCGTCGCGGGCCTGCAAGAGATCGTAATAGACCTTGCCCGAGCAGATCACCACCCGGCGGATCTTGTCGTCCGGGGCCAGCTTGAACTCGGACTTGCCGCGGTCGGCATCGTCCACCAGCACGCGGTTGAAGGTCGAGCCGGCCAGGAACTCGTCCGCCGTGGACAGCGCCAGCGGGTGACGCAGCAACGATTTCGGCGTCATCAGCACCAGCGGCTTGCGGAAGGGCCGCTTCAGCTGCCGGCGCAGGATGTGGAAATAGTTCGCCGGCGTGGTGCAGTTCGCCACGATCCAGTTGTCCTCGGCGCACATCTGCAGCCAGCGTTCCAGCCGGGCCGAGCTGTGTTCCGGGCCTTGGCCCTCGTAGCCATGCGGCATCAGCATGACGAGGCCCGACATGCGCAGCCATTTCTTTTCGCCCGAGGTGATGAACTGGTCGAACATGATCTGGGCGCCGTTGGCAAAATCGCCGAACTGGGCCTCCCACATGACCAGGCTGTTCGGCTCGGCCAGAGAATAGCCGTATTCGAAGCCCAGCACCGCATATTCCGACAGCATCGAGTCGATGACCTCGTAGCGCGCCTGCCCGCCGCGGATGTGGTTGAGCGGGTAATAGCGTTCCTCGGTCGCCTGGTCGATGAAGGCCGAATGGCGCTGCGAGAAGGTGCCGCGGGTCGAGTCCTGTCCGGCCAGGCGCACCGGATGCCCTTCCAGCAGCAGCGAGCCGAAGGCCAGCGCCTCGCCGGTCGCCCAGTCGAAACCCTTGCCGGTCTCGAACATCTGCTTCTTGGATTCCAGCAGGCGGCCGACGGTCTTGTGCAGGTCGAACCCTTCGGGCACGCGGGTCAGCGCGCCGCCGATCTCGGCCATGGTCTCGGGCGCGATGGCGGTCTGGCCCAGGTTCTCCTCGGCATGCTCGGCCTCGAGCCCCGACCATTTGCCGTCCAGCCAGTCGGCCTTGTTCGGCTTGAAGTTCTTGCCGACCTCGAACTCCTCGTTCAGATGGGCCTGGAAGGCGGCCTTCATCTCCTCGATCTCGCCCTCGGGGACCAGGCCGTCGGCGACCAGTCGCTCGGTATAGCGTTGCAGCGTGGTCTTGTGGCCCTTGATCTTCTTGTACATCACCGGGTTGGTGAACATCGGCTCGTCGCCTTCGTTGTGACCGAAGCGGCGATAGCAGAAGATGTCGATGACCACGTCCTTGTGGAATTTCTGCCGGAACTCGGTCGCGACCTTGGCGGCATGGACTACGGCCTCGGGGTCGTCGCCGTTGACGTGGAAGATCGGCGCCTCGACCATCAGCGCGATGTCGGTCGGATAGGGCGAGGTGCGGCTGAAATGCGGCGCGGTGGTGAAGCCGATCTGGTTGTTCACCACGATATGGATGCAACCGCCGGTGCGGTGGCCCTTGATGCCGGAAAGCTGGAAGCATTCCGCGACGATGCCCTGGCCGGCAAAGGCCGCGTCGCCGTGCAGCAGGATCGGCAGCACCGCCGTGCGATAGGTCTGGTCCGACAGCTGGTCCTGCTTGGCGCGCACCTTGCCCAGCACCACCGGGTTCACCGCCTCCAGGTGCGAGGGGTTCGCGGTCAGCGACAGGTGGACGGTGTTGTCGTCGAAGGTGCGGTCCGACGAGGCGCCGAGGTGATATTTCACGTCGCCCGAGCCGTCCACGTCGTCGGGCTTGTAGCTGCCGCCCTGGAATTCGTGGAAGATGGCGCGATAGGGCTTGCCCATCACATTGGCCAAGACCGACAGGCGGCCGCGATGCGGCATGCCGATCACCACGTCCTTGACCCCCAGCGCGCCGCCGCGCTTGATGATCTGCTCCATGGCCGGGATCAGCGCCTCGCCGCCGTCAAGGCCGAAGCGCTTGGTGCCCATGTATTTCACATGCAGGAACTTCTCGAAGCCCTCGGCCTCGACCAGCTTGTTGAGGATGGCGCGGCGGCCTTCGCGGGTGAAGGCGATCTCCTTGCCGTAGCCCTCGATCCGCTCCTTGAGCCAGGCGGCTTCCTCGGGGTTCGAGATGTGCATGAATTGCAGCGCGAAGGTGCCGCAATAGGTGCGGCTCATCAGGTCGACGATCTGGCGGATCGTGGCGATCTGCAGGCCAAGCACGTTGTCGATGAAGATCGGCCGGTCCAGGTCGGCCTCGGTGAAGCCATAGGTCTTGGGGTCCAGCTCGCCATGGTCGGGGATCTCGCGCATGCCCAGCGGGTCCAGGTCGGCATGCAGGTGGCCGCGGATGCGGAAGGCGCGGATCAGCATGATGGCGCGGACGCTGTCCAGAACCGCGCGCTTGAGCTGCTCGTCCGTCAGGTTCACGCCCTTTTCGCCGGCCTTGGCGGCGATCTTGTCCAGAGCCGCCTTGGCCTCGGCCTTGGGCAGCATCGGCCATTCGCCGGTCAGCGCCGCGGTGGTGTCGTCCGCGGGCAGCGGCGGCCAGTCGGCGCGTTGCCAGCTGGCGCCCTTGGCCTCGCGGGTGACCACGGCCTCCTCGTCGCCCAGGCTGCGGAAGAAGGCGTCCCACGCCTGGTCGACCGCCGCCGGGTTCTGGGCCCACTGGCCGTAAAGCTGCTCGACATAGGCCGCGTTATGGCCTTGCAGGAAGCTCGAATCGTGGAAGGCCGAGTTTGGGGATTGATCGTTCATTGGCTTGCCTCCGGGAAGTCCTTATCCGTTCGCGCCCGGATCAGGGGCGGTCGCATTGTTCTGGCCATGTCCGGGAGCGGTCCCGGTGATCAGCCTGGTCTGAAGATCCTGATACCATGCCGGCAGCCCGGCGCGCGGCTGGCGCAGCAAGGCGGGCAGGTGGCGGCCGGCCAGCAGGGCGCCGCGGAACTGCGGCAGATCCCAGCGGGCGCCGGCGATGTCCTTGGGCAGTTCGGCCAGCGCCATGCGCAGGTACCACAGCCCATAGCGGGCCAGGTCGCGCCCCTGCCGTTCGGAATTGCGGCGTACGAAATAGGCGATGTTGAGCAGGGCCAGCATGGCGCTGATCCGGCGCCGGTCTCGGCCCGCAGCCGCCTCGAGGTGGTGGATCAGCGCATCGGGCGCGATGGCCAGCATCCCGTGCCGGCCAAAGCGATAGCTGGCATCCAGATCCTCGGCGATGGAACTGCCGACCAGCCCTTCGTCGAAGGGCTCGCGCAGCGCCAGGTGGCGGCGCAGGGTCAGGGCGAAGCCGACGATGAAATCGACGCGCAGCAAGCCCTGCGGCAGGGTGGCATCGCCTTGCCAGCGCCGCTCGGGGCGATCATAGCCCAGGAAACGCTGCTCGGCCGGAATCATCAGCAGGTGGCGCAGGGCAAGGTCGATGCTGCGCTGCACCGGCCCTGACCGGCCCGCGGCCAGCTTGGCGGCTGGGTTGGTGCGCTTGCTCTCACCCCCGCCCGTCACGCCATCCGAGCCGGTGTTCCGGGCCGAGATCGCCACGATGCGGCCCTGGGTGTCGGCGCGGTATTGCGCCATGATCCGCCCGGCGCAATCGGGATGCAGCAAGGCGTCGTCATCGATCATGAACAGGATGTCGGCCCGCGCCAGCGCGACGGCCTGGTTGCGCTGCACGGTCAGCGATTTGCGCCGGGCCGGCACATAGGTCAGCGGACAGCCGCCGGCCGCGGCGATTACCGCCTCGACCCTTTCGCGGTTCTGCGCCCAGTCGGCGCTGGCATCGACGATGACGATTTCGGCCGGCCGCTCGGTCGAGGCGAGCGCGGCGCGCACGCAGTCGCAAAGCTGCTTGCCGCGCTGGTAGGTCGAAACGCAAAGCGCCCAGTCCTGCGCCGCCACGGACGAGGCGGGGCGTTTCGCCGGCGGAGGGGGCTGCGGGATCATGCCGCGCCCCGGCTTGGCAGGGCAGGGCCGCGGGCCGGGCAGGGCGCTGTCCCGGCGGTTCTGGCGACGATCTGGCGACGACGGCGGTCCAATCTGGCACCTGCTGGTAAGGTCTGGCGCGGCCCCCGGTAAAGGTAGGCAGGGGCCGCGCCCAAGTCAAAAGCCTTGCGGCATTGTTACCGGCCGAGTGCTTTCAGCACCGCCTCGCCCAGGCCCGCGGGGCTGTCGGCGACGACGATGCCGGCCGATTTCATGGCCTCGATCTTCGATTCCGCGTCGCCCTTGCCGCCCGAGACGATGGCGCCGGCATGGCCCATGCGGCGGCCCTTCGGCGCGGTGCGCCCGGCGATGAAGCCGGCGGTCGGCTTCCACTTGCCCTTGCGCTTCTGCTCGGCCAGGAACTCGGCCGCCTCTTCCTCGGCCGAACCGCCGATCTCGCCGATCATGATGATCGACTCGGTCTCGGGGTCGTCCAGGAACATGCGCAGCACGTCGATATGCTCCATGCCCTTGATCGGGTCGCCGCCGATGCCGACCGCGGTGGACTGGCCCAGGCCGACATCGGTGGTCTGCTTGACCGCCTCATAGGTCAGCGTGCCCGAGCGCGACACGACGCCCACCGATCCGCGCGAGAAGATCGAGCCCGGCATGATGCCGATCTTGCACTCGCCCGGCGTCAGGATGCCGGGGCAGTTCGGGCCGATCAGCTGCGACTTGCTGCCTTCCAGCGCGCGCTTGACCTTCATCATGTCGAGCACCGGGATACCCTCGGTGATGGCGACGATCAGCGGGATCTCGGCATCGATGGCTTCCAGGATCGAATCGGCCGCGAAGGGCGGCGGGACATAGATCACGGTCGCATTGGCGCCGGTTTTTGCCACGGCCTCGTGGACCGAGTTGAAGACCGGCAGGTCCAGATGCGTCGTGCCGCCCTTGCCGGGGGTCACGCCGCCGACCATCTGCGTGCCGTAAGCGATCGCCTGTTCGGTGTGGAAGGTGCCCTGGGATCCGGTGATCCCCTGGCAGATGACTTTGGTGTCTTTGTTGACGAGAACGGCCATTAGCCTCTCCTTAAGCGATTACGGAAACACGAAAGTCGCGCGGGCCGATCTTCTCGAAGAAGAGCCGCGTTCCGTCTTTCGCGTTGATATTTTTATAGAACGTCCCAATGGCATCCTTTGCCCTGATGCGAAGAATCCATTTGCCCGTTGCAATATCAGTTTCGAACGAGCCGACCGTATGGAGCTCGACGGTGATCGGCTTTCCTGCCTCCGACTTGTTTCCTCCGCCGAACGAGTCGGCGGGGAACAAATCTCTGATTGGGCTGACCGGGATATGATTGTTATCCACGTTTCCAGCCGTAATCTCGACAGCTTTGCCTTCCACCGCCTTGGCCATGGTGGTCAGCCCTTCACCGCCTTCACGATCTTCTGCGCCGCGTCCGACAGGTCGTCCGCCGCGATCACGTTCAGGCCCGATTCGCCGATGATCTGCTTGCCCAGCTCGACATTGGTGCCTTCCAGGCGCACGACCAGCGGGACTTGCAGCCCGACTTCCTTCACCGCGGCGATGATGCCTTCCGCGATGATGTCGCAGCGCATGATGCCGCCGAAGATGTTGACCAGGATGCCTTTGACGTTCGGGTCCGAGGTGATGATCTTGAACGCCTCGGTCACTTTCTCCTTGGTGGCGCCGCCGCCGACGTCCAGGAAGTTCGCGGGCTCGGCGCCGAACAGCTTGATGATGTCCATCGTCGCCATCGCCAGGCCGGCGCCGTTGACCATGCAGCCGATCTCGCCGTCCAGCGCGATGTAGTTCAGGTCGAATTTCGACGCCGCCAGTTCCTTGGGGTCTTCCTCGGTCTCGTCGCGCAGCGCCAGCACGTCGGGCTGGCGATAGAGGGCGTTATTGTCGAAGCCCATCTTCGCGTCGAGGCATTTGAGGTTGCCGTCCTTCATCACGATCAGCGGGTTGATCTCCAGCATCTCCATGTCCTTCTCGATGAACATGCGATACAGGTTCTTGACCAGCGCCACGCATTGCTTGACCTGCGCGCCCGTCAGGCCCAGGGCGAAGGCCACGCGGCGGCCGTGGAAATCCGAAAGCCCCGAGGCCGGATCGACGCTGAAGCTGACGATCTTTTCCGGGGTCGAGGCCGCGACTTCCTCGATGTCCATGCCGCCCTCGGTCGAGGCGACGAAGCTGATGCGCGAGGTGCCGCGATCGACCAGCAGCGCCAGGTACAGCTCGCGCTCGATGTCGCTGCCGTCCTCGATATAGATGCGGTTGACCTGCTTGCCGGTCTCGCCCGTCTGGTGGGTGACGAGGGTGCGGCCCAGCATCTGGCGGGTCAGTTCCTCGGCCTCTTCCACCGATTTGGCCAGGCGGACGCCGCCCTTCTCACCGGCTTCCTTTTCCTTGAAGTGACCCTTGCCACGACCGCCGGCATGGATCTGGGCCTTGACGACCCAGAGCGGCCCGTCGAGTTCCCCCGCCGCCGCCTTGGCCTCGTCGGCCTTCATCACCACCCGCCCGTCCGAGACCGGCGCGCCGTATTGGCGCAGCAACGCCTTGGCCTGGTATTCATGGATGTTCATCGTCTTCCCCCGCAGTTGTCGGTTGGCGGGGCTTGTGGCACATTCCACGCACGGCCCAAAGCACTATGATCGGCGAAATCCGTAAAACACGCGGGAATCCGCCTTTTGTGATCACAGGTTTCGGAGCTGTGATCGCAAATCTGCGCCAAGGGCCTGGGCGCCTTGGGGATCCGCTGCTTGCAGGGGGTGTGGGGCGTGGTTCCGCGGCTGGTCGGCCGGGGTCGTGCGACGGATCGAATCATCCCATGCCGCGGGCCTGGGCTGGACGATTGGACCCGCGCGCGTGGGCGGCCCGGCGCGCGCCTTGATGGTCGCGGGCGCCAGCGGCTTCCAGGGCGTACCGTCGGGCGCCGACTGAGCCTTGAAGTTGCGGCCAGCCGAAAGAACCAGCTGTTCGCTGTTCGCCCACGGCGGCGATGAACGGACGGCGCTAATCCATGAGCTTCACCAACTGGTGCAGCCGGTCCTGTGCCTCGGTCGCGTCGAGCTGGACGTTGATGCTGATCCCTGTCATTGAAAAACCCTGTATTCAGCCCTATATTTGCTGCTGCCGGAGACGACTGACTGGTGATTGGTCCTGGTAAGTCGAAGGTGCGGCGGTCGGATCACCCCGGCCGCTATTTTCGTTTCCAGCGCAGTTTGCCCACCCTCTGCTTGTCGATATGTCGGTAATCCGGCTTGGCGCGGTTGTAGGACGCATAGCCCGTGACCCCTTGCCAGCGGTTGCGCGACAGTTCGAACATCGTGAAGAGCGACGTGTCGGGATCGACGCGGATGTAGCGGTGCGTCAGCAGCAACGCGGCCAGGGCCGATTGGACCCGCGCGCCTGGGCGGCCCGGCCTTGCCGCCCGGCATAAAAAGATTCATGGCTCTGCAATCGAGCGAATGACCGCTTCGTCCCGCTGAATCGCGCAAAGCGGACCCTGAGCATCAGAGTTCTTGACAGACATGCCCCAATAGAGAGGCCCCGCCGTTGCCGGCGGGGCCTTTCGTTTCGCGCGACCTTGCCGATCAGGCCAGGCTGGCGTCGATGCCCTTGCAGGCCGCGACCAGCCCTTTGACCGCATCCACGGACTTGTCGAACATCGCCTGTTCGTCCTTGTCCAGGGTGATGTCGATGACGCGCTCGATGCCGCCGGCGCCGATCACGGTCGGCACGCCGACATAAAGCCCGTCCAGGCCGTAGGCGCCCTTCACATAGGCTGCGCAGGGCAGCACGCGCTTCTGGTCCTTGAGATAGGCTTCCGCCATCTCGATGGCCGAGGTGGCCGGTGCGTAGAAGGCCGAGCCGGTCTTCAGCAGGCCGACGATCTCGGCGCCGCCGTCGCGGGTGCGCTGCACGATGGCGTCCAGCTTGTCCTGGGTGGTCCAGCCCATCTTGACCAGGTCGGGCAGCGGGATGCCGGCGACGGTGGAATAGCGGGTCAGCGGCACCATGGTGTCGCCATGGCCGCCCAGCACGAAGGCGGTCACGTCGCGCATCGAGACGCCGAATTCCAGCGACAGGAAGTGGCGGAAGCGTGCCGAATCAAGCACGCCGGCCATGCCGACGACCTTTTCATGCGGCAGGCCCGAGAACTCGCGCAGCGCCCAGACCATCGCGTCCAGCGGGTTGGTGATGCAGATCACGAAGGCGTTCGGGGCGTGCTGCTTGATGCCCTCGCCCACCGATTTCATGACCTTGAGGTTGATGCCCAGCAGGTCGTCGCGGCTCATGCCCGGCTTGCGGGGCACGCCGGCGGTGACGATGCAGACATCGGCGCCGGCGATGTCGGCGTAATCGTTGGCGCCCTTCATGACGGCGTCGAAACCCTCGGACGGGCCCGATTGCGCGATGTCCAGCGCCTTGCCCTGGGGCGTGCCCTCGGCGATGTCGAACAGGACGACGTCGCCCAGTTCCTTCATCGCGGCCAGATGCGCCAGCGTGCCGCCGATCTGTCCCGCACCGATGAGTGCGATCTTGGGTCGGGCCATGTTAACCTCCGATTTCCATGATGGTTCGCGCGGTGGCCTAGTCCCTCGGGATGAGAATCGCAAGCCTTGGCTGCGGGTCGGACGCGAAATCGGCCGATGTCAACCGCTAACGGGACAATGCCGCCCCGCATTGCCGCCGTCCGGCCGCTGGATTAGTCCGGGGCGGTGACAACGGAGCGCGCCGATGGAGATGCTGGGCTGGGTGCTGGCGGTGATCGCCGCCTTTTCGATCGGGCTGGCCAAGGGAGGGCTGTCCATGGTCGGCACCATATCGGTGCCGCTGCTGGCGCTGGTGATGTCGCCGGTGCAGGCAGCGGGCATCCTGCTGCCGGTCTATATCGTCTCGGACATTGGCGGGCTGATCGCCTTTCGCCGCGATTTCGATCCGCGGGTGCTGCGGACGCTGGTGCCGGGGGCGATCACCGGCATCGCCCTGGGCTGGGCTACCGCCCATCACGTCGATGACGCCCAGGTCGGGCTGATCGTGGGCGTGATCGGCATGGCTTTCGCGCTGAACGCGCTGCTGCGCAGCCGGATCGGCGCCAGCGCCCGGCCGCCGCGCTGGGGGGCGGGCAGCTTCTGGGGCACGATCTCGGGCTATACCAGCTTCGTGTCGCATTCCGGGGCGGCGCCCTATCAGGTCTATGCCCAGCCGCTGCGCATGACGCCGATGACCTATGCCGGCACCACGACGATCTTCTTTGCCATCTGCAATGCGGTGAAGCTGATTCCCTATGCCCTGCTGGGCCAGCTTTCCGCGCATAACCTGTCGGTGGCCGCCGTGCTGATGGTGCCAGGCGTGCTGGGCGTTCTGGCCGGGCTGTGGCTGGTGCGGCGAATGTCGCCGCGAATCTTCTATGGCTTCATCACCTGGGCACTGATGCTGGTTTCGGCCAAGCTGATCTGGGACGGGATTTGACGCCGCAGTGCGGCAAATCGGCGCTTGCGATTCGCTTCTTTTCCGGGCAGGTTCGCGCAAGATTATTACGCGAGGCCCCGATGACCCGTCCCTATCGTTCCGTCCTCTATATTCCGGCCGCCAATGCGCGGGCCATGGAAAAGGCCCAGGCGCTGACCGCCGATGCGATCATCTTCGACCTCGAGGACGCGGTGGCGCCGGCGGAAAAGGTGGCGGCGCGGGACTTGCTGGCCAAGGCGTTGCAGGCCGATTACGGCGGCCGGGTGCGGATCGTGCGCATCAACGGCATGGACACCGAATGGGGCGAGGGCGATGCCCGCGCCTTTGCCTCTGGCGCCGATGCGGTGCTGGTGCCCAAGGTCAGCCGCGGTGCCGACCTGGACCGCGTGGCGGCGCTGGTGCCCGACACGCCGCTCTGGGCGATGATGGAGACGGCCGAGGGCATGCTGAACGCCGCCGAGATCGCCGCCCATCCGCGCCTGAAGGGCATGGTGATGGGCACCAACGACTTGGCCAAGGAGCTGAACAGCCGCTTCCGCGCCGACCGGCTGCCGATGATGGCCGGGCTGGGCCTGTGCCTCTTGGCGGCGCGGGCGCATGGCCGGGTGATCGTGGACGGCGTCTTCAACGCCTTCAAGGACGAGGAGGGCTTGCGTGCCGAATGCGAGCAGGGCCGCGACATGGGCTTCGACGGCAAGACCCTGATCCACCCGGCGCAATTGGCCATCGCCAACGAGGTCTTTGCACCGTCCGAGGCCGAGGTCGATCTGGCCCGCCGCCAGATCGAGGCCTTCGACGAGGCGCAGGCCCAGGGCAAGGGCGTCGCGGTGGTGGACGGCCGGATCGTCGAGAACCTGCATGTCGAGACCGCCCGCGCCACCCTGGCCAAGGCCGCGGCGATTGCCGAGCTGGCGGGGTGATGGCAAAGTAAGCGCCGTTAACATCCAGCAAAAGGACAAAGCCAGATGTTCATCCTGATCCTTGGCGTGGCGTTGTGGTGGGCGGCGCATCTTCTCAAGCGGCTGGCACCGGGGCTGCGCGACCGGCTGGGCCGGGGTGGCGTGGCGGGGGCGCTGGCGGTCTCGGTGGTGCTGATGGTGATCGGCTATCGCATGGCGGACGGCCCCTATTGGTGGGGCGCGACGGCCGCCCTGAAGGGCGTCAACAACCTGCTGGTGCTGCTGGCCTTTTACCTTTTCGCCGTTGCCGGCATGAAGACCCGCCTGGCCCGCCATCTTCGCCACCCGCAGCTGACCGGCTTTGCGCTCTGGGCCTTTGCGCATCTCTTGCCGAATGGCGACCTGCCCAGCTTCGTGCTGTTCGGCGGGCTGCTGCTTTGGGCGCTGGCCGAAATGGCGGTAATCAACCGCGCCGAGCCGGGCTGGACCCCGCCCGCCGGGCCCTTCCCGGTCCGCAAGGAGGCGATGGCCGCGGTCGGCGCCGTCGTGCTGTTCGGGGTCGTGGCGCTGATCCACGCCTGGTTGGGCTACAACCCCTTTGGAGGCTGACATGCCGAAGATCTATCGCCTGCTGACCGAGGACGACACCTCGGCCTTCTGCCACAAGGTCAGCGAGGCGCTGTCGAAAGGCTGGGCGCTGCATGGCGACCCCGCCTATGCCTTCGACGCGGCGCGCGGCGTGATGCGCTGTGCCCAGGCCGTCACCAAGGAGATCGAGGCCGATTACCACCCGGACATGAAACTGGGCCAGCAATAGGGAACCACTATGAGCAAGACCAATCCCGGCCGCTTCTTCGAGGATTACCGCGTCGGCCAGGTGATCCGCCACGCCGTGCCGCGCACCGTGGCCGAGGGCGAGCGTGCGCTTTACCACGCGCTCTACCCGGCGCGGCACGCACTTTATTCCTCGGACGAGTTCGCGGCGGCCTCGGGGCTGGAGGGCAGCCCGCTGGACGACCTGATCGCCTTTCACATCGTCTTCGGCAAGTCGGTTCCCGACATCAGCCTGAACGCGGTGGCGAACCTGGGCTATGCCGAGGGGCGCTGGCTGAAGCCGGTCTGGCCGGGCGACACGCTGCGCGCCGAATCCGAGGTGATCGGGCTCAGGGAGAACTCGAACGGCAAGTCCGGCGTGGTCTGGGTCCGCACCCGCGGGCTGAACCAGCTGGACGAGGTGGTGCTGGATTATGTGCGCTGGGTCATGGTGCGCAAGGGCGATGCCGCGGCGCCGGCGCCCGAGCCGGTGGTGCCGGAGCTGGCGAAATCGGTGGCGCCCGCCGACCTGGTGCTGCCCGAGGGGCTGGATTTCGCGCAATACGATTTCGGCCTGGCCGGCGAGCCGCATCGCTGGGGCGACTACCAGATCGGCGAGGTCATCGACCATGTCGACGGCGTCACCGTCGAGGAGGCCGAGCACATGCTGGCCACCCGGCTGTGGCAGAACACCGCCAAGGTGCATTTCGACGCTACCTTCCGCGAGGATGGCCGGCGGCTGATCTATGGCGGCCATGTCATCAGCATGGCCCGCGCGCTCAGCTTCAACGGGCTGGCCAATGCGCAGATGATCGTGGCGCTGAACGGCGGGGCCCATGCCAACCCCTGCTTTGCCGGCGACACGATCCGCGCTTGGTCCGAGGTGCTGGACAAGGCCGACACCCATGCGCCGGGCGTCGGCGCGATCCGGCTGCGGCTGGTGGCGCACAAGGGCGCGGCCGGTGATCACGCCCTGCGCGGCGAGGACGGAAAATATGCCCCGCAGGTGCTGCTGGACCTGGATTACTGGGCCCTGATGCCGAAATGACCGCCTTGCGCCCCGGCGCGGCCGGCTCGCGAATCGCGGCTGCGCCGGGGTTGAACATGACCAAATCCCTCGGTTATCCGGGGAAAACCGGCGAGTCCGCCCTGATACCGCAATCATTCGAACCGGCCGGAGCCCGCCCGTGATCACAGCCGGTGTTTGCGTGATCACAAACTCGGAAAATCTGTCGCTTATCCGCCTTACGTCTGGCATCCACCCGTGACAGATGCGACAAGACGGCTAAAAGCAAACCCAATTTCGGCCAGCCCTCGCCGCCAGCCGTAGCGTGCGGGGCCTGAACGCAGGAGAGCGCATCATGGCTGACGTCAACCGGGGCAACCGGCCACTGTCACCGCATCTGCAGGTCTATCGCCTGCCACTTGCCGCAATCACTTCGATCATGACCCGCATCACCGGCCACGCCCTGGTCGCAGGGATCGTGCTGATCACCTGGTGGCTCGTTGCCGCTGTCACCTCGCCCGGCGCCTTCGCGGTGGCCGACTGGGTGGTGCGGTCCTGGCTCGGCTTCATCATCCTGACCGGCTCGATGTGGGCGCTGTGGTATCACCTGCTCGCCGGGCTGCGCCACCTGGCCTATGACGCCGGCTACGGCCTGGAGATCGAGGAAGCGCGGAAGTCCAGCCAGGCGCTGATCGCGGGCTCGGTCGTCTTGGCCGTGCTGACGCTGATCGTCTTTTTCGTGTTCTGAGGAAAGGGCAGGGATCATGCGTTACATCACCCCCCGCAAAGCCGCCGAAGGCCTGGGCTCGGCCCACGAAGGCACCCAGCACCACTGGGCCATGACCGTCAGTGCCGTGGCGCTGACCGTGCTGACGCCGCTGTTCATGATCGTCGTGGCCCGCGCCATCGGCCTGTCGCAGGAACAACTGCTGGCCTATTTCGGCCGCCCCTTCCCGGCGCTCATCACCGCTTTGTTCGTGATCGTGGGCATGGTCCACTTCATCAAGGGCACGCGGATCATGATCGACGACTATTTCCAGGGTGGCACCCGCAAGGCGGCCATCATCTTTTCCGTCATCTTCGGCTGGGCGGTGATCGCCGCCGCTGTCTATGCGCTGGCCCGGATGGGCCTTGGCGCGATCGTCGTCCTCTGAGGTTCCGCCATGGCTGCTTACAAATACGAAACGCACGAATATGATGTCGTGGTCGTCGGTGCCGGTGGCGCGGGCCTGCGCGCGACGCTGGGCATGGCCGAGCAGGGCCTGCGCACCGCCTGCGTGACCAAGGTCTTTCCGACCCGCTCGCATACGGTCGCGGCACAGGGCGGCATCGCCGCCTCGCTGTCGAACATGGGCCCCGACAACTGGCAGTGGCACATGTATGACACCGTCAAGGGTTCGGACTGGCTGGGCGATACCGACGCCATGGAATACCTGGCGCGCGAGGCCCCCAAGGCGGTTTACGAGCTGGAGCATTACGGCGTGCCCTTCTCGCGCACCGAGGAGGGCAAGATCTACCAGCGCCCCTTCGGCGGCCACACCACCGAGTTCGGCGAAGGCCCGCCGGTGCAGCGCACCTGCGCCGCCGCCGACCGCACCGGCCATGCCATCCTGCACACGCTCTATGGCCAGTCGCTGAAGGAAAAGGCCGAGTTCTTCATCGAATATTTCGCCCTCGACCTGATCATCACCGACGGCGCCTGCACCGGCGTGGTGTGCTGGAAGCTGGACGACGGCACCATCCATGTCTTCAACGCCAAGATGGTGGTGCTGGCGACCGGCGGCTATGGTCGGGCCTATTTCAGCGCCACCTCGGCCCATACCTGCACCGGCGACGGCGGCGGCATGGTGGCGCGCGCCGGCCTGCCGCTTCAGGACATGGAATTCGTGCAGTTCCATCCGACCGGCATCTACGGCTCGGGCTGCCTGATCACCGAGGGCGCGCGCGGCGAGGGCGGCTACCTGACCAACAGCGAGGGCGAACGCTTCATGGAGCGTTACGCACCGACCTACAAGGATCTGGCCAGCCGCGACGTGGTCTCGCGCTGCATCACCATCGAGATCCGCGAGGGTCGCGGCGTCGGTCCCAACAAGGACCACATGCATCTGAACCTGATGCACCTGCCGCCGGAAAGCCTGGCCGAGCGGCTGCCGGGCATCTCGGAATCGGCCAAGATCTTTGCCGGCGTCGATGTGACGCGCGAGCCGATCCCGATCCTGCCGACGGTGCATTACAACATGGGCGGCATCCCCACGAACTATTGGGGCGAGGTGCTGAACCCGACCGTCGAAAGCCCGGACCAGGTCTTCCCCGGCCTGATGGCGGTGGGCGAGGCCGGCTGCGCCTCGGTCCATGGCGCGAACCGGCTGGGCTCGAACTCGCTGATCGACCTGGTGGTCTTCGGCCGCGCCGCGGCGATCCGCGCCGGGCAGGTGATCGATCGCAAGGCGGCGATCCCCAGCACCAACAAGGAACAGGTGGACAAGGCGCTGGACCGCTTCGACCGCATCCGCAACGCCAACGGCTCGGTGCCGACGGCCGAGCTGCGGCTTGAGATGCAGCGCACCATGCAGGCCGATGCCGCGGTGTTCCGCACCGACAAGACCCTGGCCGAGGGCGTCGAGAAGATGAAGGTGATCGCGGCCAAGATGGACGACCTGAAGGTCACCGACCGCAGCCTCATCTGGAACAGCGACCTGATGGAGACGCTGGAGCTGACCAACCTGATGCCCAACGCGCTGGCCACCATCGTCGGCGCCGAGGCGCGCAAGGAAAGCCGCGGCGCCCATGCCCATGAAGACTACCCCGAGCGGGATGATGCCAACTGGCGCAAGCACTCGCTTGCGTGGATCGAAGGCAACGATGTTAAACTGGCCTATCGGCCCGTGCACCTCGAGCCTCTGACCACGCAAGAGGAAGGCGGGATCGACCTGAAAAAGATCGCACCCAAAGCGAGGGTTTACTGATGCGTCTTCCCCTGATCCTGACCGCCGCTGCGCTGGCTCTTTCCGGCTGCGTGGTGCAGAACCCCGGCATGGCGCCGGCGCCGCTGCCGCCGGTCGCGGCCCCCGCGCCGGATGCGGCGATCCGTTCCTCGGCGCGCGTCGTCGTCAACCGCGAGATGGCGCGGCGCCTGCCCGGCGCCAATGTCGCGCCCTATACCGATTGCGTGATGCAGAACGCCACCAGCGCCGAACTGGCCAGCATCGCCGAGGCCGGCGCGGCCGGGGCAGGGGATGCGGTGGCCGCCATCGTCGGCCGCCCGGCGACCACGCAATGCATCGCCGGCGCCGCGGCGGCGGCCAAGCGGGCCGCCTGATGGCCTGGCGCGGCGCGATTGGCCCCGGCCTTGCCCCGGTTCTGCTGGGGCTGGCGGCCTGCGCGCCCGCGCCGGTGCGGATCCCGGTCGCCGAGGCCGAGCGCGTCTGCATGGTCCAGGCGCTGGATGCGCGGTCGCCGCGGACCCAGGTCGGGCTGGGGGTCGGCTCGGGCGGCTATCGCGGCGGTTTCGTCAGCGTGGACCTGTCCTCGGACCAGAGCCTCGGGCGCGACCCGTCCCAGGTCTTCGACCGCTGCGTCCTCAACCGCTCGGGACAGATGCCGACGCGGCCGCTTTACCAACAGCCGGGCTGGGGGGTGCATTGACGCCCTCCGCCCAAGCCACCGCATGACGGCCTGATCGCAAGATGACGGCCTGACCACCAGGAGTTACCCAATGGTCCAACTTACCCTTCCCAAGAACAGCCGCATGCGGGTCGGCAAGACCTGGCCGAAACCCGAAGGCGCGACGAACGTCCGCCGCTTCAACATCTATCGCTGGGATCCCGATACCGGCGAGAACCCGCGCATCGACACCTATTTCGTCGACATGGACAAATGCGGCCCGATGGTGCTGGACGCGCTGATCAAGATCAAGAACGAGATCGACCCGACGCTGACCTTCCGCCGTTCCTGTCGCGAGGGGATCTGCGGCTCCTGCGCGATGAACATCGACGGCGGCAACCATCTGGCCTGCATCTTCGGCATGGACGAGATCAAGGGGGACGTGAACATCTATCCGCTGCCGCATATGCCGGTGGTCAAGGATCTGGTGCCCGACCTGACGCATTTCTACGCCCAGCACGCCTCGGTCCAGCCCTACCTGATCACCGAGACGCCGACCCCCGACAAGGAATGGCGCCAGTCGATCGAGGACCGCAAGAAGCTGGACGGCCTCTATGAATGCGTGATGTGCGCCAGCTGCTCGACCGCCTGCCCGAGCTACTGGTGGAACGGCGACCGCTACCTGGGCCCGGCGGCCCTGCTGCATGCCTATCGCTGGATCATCGATTCGCGCGACGAGGCCACGGGCGAGCGGCTGGATGCGCTTGAGGATCCGTTCAAGCTATATCGCTGCCACACGATCATGAACTGTACCAACACCTGCCCCAAAGGGTTGAACCCGGCCAGGGCCATCGCCTCGATCAAGCACATGATGGTGGACCGGATCGTCTGATTTGCACGGCCGTCATGGCCGGTATGCCGTGATATGCCGTTTGACGCCGCGTCGCAGAGGTAGATTTTTCTGCGGCGCGGCATTATCTTTTCCGGCGGGGAAGAGCATCACTTCGACCCGGAGACCTTCGGATGAAAACCCTTGCCGAGACCCAAAAACCCAGTGCCAACCTGACCGTGCTGAAGCCGGCCAAGTCGGCAGACCGCGTGGCCCTGGCCGTGCTGGAGCAGATGTACGGCTATTTCAGCTTCGATCCGATGCCGATGGAAGCCGACATTCGCCAAGCCGCCTGAAGCGCGGCGCCTTGCCCGCTCGCGCGGGCCTTCCAGCGCGGCTTCCCGGCCGCGCTTTTGTCATTCCCGCAAGGCGTTTGCTGCGCGCTTTCTTGGGTATTTGGAGAACAGAGAAGCCAGGCCACATCTCCAGCTTCTCTGTTCTCCAAATACCCATGCGGCAGGGCGGAGAGGCGGGATGAGAGCGGCTTGCGATGCCACGGCCGCGCGCATAGCATCGCCCCATGACCTGCATCATTCCCGAAGACGCTGCCGAACGCCGGGCTGTCCGCCCGGTCATCTGCTATCCGAACGAGACGCTGCCCGATCCGAACCTGTCCGGTTTGCAGGCGCTGCGGCTGACGGCGCGCAAATCCGGCGAATGCCTGGTGCCCCCGCGCGAGGCGCGTTGCTTTCACGTCCCGGCCGGGCATTTCTTTCGCATCACCAGCGTCGAGGGGCCGCAGGTCGGCGATCTGAATCTGTGGTCCGCCGCCGATCCGCGTGAGCGGTTCTATTCCGGCAAGACCCGTGCCCTGCATGGCACGCATCTGACGCGCGGCCATCGCATGTGGTCCAGCTTTCCGCATCTGCGCCCGATGGCCACGGTGGTCGAGGATACGCTGGAATGGTATGGGATCGACGAATACGGCGCCTCGGTCCATGATGTGATCGGCACGCGCTGCGATCCCTATACCCATCGCCTGCTGAACGGGCAGGACTACCACCATTGCTGCCATTCCAACCTGGTCAATGCGCTGATGGCCGAGCTGGGCCTTTCGCGCCAGGAGGCCGAGCCCCTGGTGCATGACGTGCTGAACGTCTTCATGTGCACCGGCTTCACCCGCGACACCGGCCAGTATTTCATGAAGGCAAGCCCGGTGCGTCCGGGCGACCACATCGAGTTCTTCGCCGAGATCGACCTGATCGGCGGACTTTCGGCCTGTCCGGGCGGCGATTGCGGCAGCGAGCATTCCAGCGACGCCGCCGCCTGTCATCCGCTGCTGGTCGAGATCTTCGCGCCGGCCCGGCTTGCGGGGCGGGCAGAACCGGAACCCAGCACCTATCGCTGGCCCTGAGGGCGGGCTAGAGCGAGATCGGCCGCATCACCTCGGGTTCGATCACCTGCACGCCCGGCAGGCCGGCCTTCAGCGCCTCGGCATCCTGCGCCAGCAGCGGGAAGGTCTTGTAATGGC
Source organism: Paracoccus sp. P2 (assembly GCF_046335115.1). NCBI lineage: Bacteria > Pseudomonadati > Pseudomonadota > Alphaproteobacteria > Rhodobacterales > Paracoccaceae > Paracoccus > Paracoccus sp. P2. The sequence continues at coordinate 170,824 of NZ_JBGOSN010000005.1, forward strand.
AGGGGATCACGGTCTTGAAGTCGAAATACTTCCGCGCCGCCCAGGCCGCCCGGTCCATGTCCATGGTGAAATGCCCGCCGGCGCAGAGGATGCCGATATCGGGCCGGTGATATTCGCCCATCCACGCCATGTCGGCCATGATGTCGGTATCGCCCGAGACATAGATCACATGGCCTTCGCCGGCGATCATGTAGCCCGACTCGTGCCCGGCATAGACCGGTCCCTCGTTGCCGTCGAAGGACGAGGAATGGCTGGCATTGACCATCGTCACCTTGGCGCCGCCCAGATCGACGGTGCCGCCCTTGTTGAAGCCGATGCCCTCGATGTCCTGATGCGTCTGCCAGGTGTTGATCAGGTCGTAGATGCCGACGACCGGGATCTTCAGCTCGCGCGCGATCGACAGCGTGTCGCCGGTATGGTCGCCATGGCCATGGGTCAGCAGGATATGGGTGGCGCCGCGGATCGCCTGGTCGCGGCTGCCCTCGGGGAACATCGGATTGCCGGACAGCCAGGGGTCGATCAGGATTACCGCCTGTTCTATCTCCAGCCGGAAGCCGGAATGGCCAAGCCAGGTCAGTTTCATGGGAGGGCTCCTTTTTCTTGCGTCGCCGCATCCTGCCAAGCCGGGCGGCGGGCGTAAAGTTCTGCCTGCGCGAGTGCTTGCCCCGCCCCGGCCGCCCCGGTAAAACCCGGCGCAAGCGAAAGGAGCCTCCCATGGCGATCACCGAGGACGAAGCCCGCAAGGTCGCGCATCTGGCGCGGATTGCGGTCAAGGACGCCGACCTGCCCGCGCTGGCGCAGGAGCTGAACGGCATCCTGCATTTCATGGAACAGCTGAACGAAGTCGATGTCGAAGGCGTCGAGCCGATGACCGGGGTCGAGCCGATGCGGCTCAAGCGGCGCGAGGACATCGTTACCGATGGCGAGATGCAGGATCTGATCCTGAAGAACGCGCCCGATGCGCGCGAGGGCTTCTTTGCCGTGCCGAAGGTGGTGGAATGAGCGACCTGAACAAATTGACCATCGCCGAGGCCCGCGACGGGCTGCGCAAAGGCGATTTCACCAGCACCGAGCTGACCGAGGCCTGCCTGGGCGCCATCGACGCCGCCGGCGCGCTGAACGCCTATTCTCACAAGACCCCGGAAAAGGCCCGCGAAATGGCAGCGGCGGCCGACAAGCGCATCGCCGCGGGCGACGCGCCCGCCATGTGCGGCATCCCGCTGGGCATCAAGGATCTGTTCTGCACCCGCGACGTGCCGTCGCAGGCTGCGAGCCGGATCCTGGAAGGCTTCCTGCCGCAATATGAATCGACGGTGACGCAGAACCTGTGGGATGCCGGCGCGGTCATGCTGGGCAAGCTCAGCATGGACGAATTCGCCATGGGCTCTTCCAACGAGAGTGCCTGCTACGGCCCGGTGGTCAACCCGTGGAAGGTCGACGACCGGCAGCTGACGCCGGGCGGTTCCTCGGGCGGTTCGGCGGCGGCGGTGGCGGCGGACCTGTGCCTGGCCGCGACCGGCACCGATACCGGCGGCTCGATCCGCCAGCCGGCGGCCTTCACCGGCACGGTGGGGCTGAAGCCGACCTATGGCCGGGTCAGCCGCTGGGGCGTCATCGCCTTTGCCAGCTCGCTGGACCAGGCCGGGCCGATGACGAAATCGGTGCGCGACGCGGCGATCATGCTGGGCGCCATGGCCTCGGTCGATGCCAAGGACTCGACCAGTGCCGAGCGCCCGGTGCCGGATTACGAGGCGGCGCTGACCGGCGACATCCGCGGGCGTCGCATCGGCATTCCGCGCGAATACCGCATGGAAGGCATGTCGGACGAGATCGACGCGCTCTGGCACCAGGCGGCCGAGATGCTGCGCGATGCCGGCGCCGAGGTGGTGGACATCACCCTGCCGCATACGAAATACGCGCTGCCGGCCTATTACGTCATCGCGCCGGCCGAGGCCTCGTCGAACCTCGCGCGCTATGACGGGGTGCGCTATGGCCGCCGCGCGAAGCTGGGCGCCGGCGACGGCGTGGTCGAGATGTATGAAAAGACCCGCGCCGAGGGCTTCGGCCCCGAGGTGCAGCGCCGGGTGATGATCGGCACCTATGTGCTGTCGGCGGGCTTCTACGACGCCTATTACAACCGCGCCCGCAAGGTCCGCGCGCTGATCAAGCGCGACTTCGACCAGGTCTTTGCCGATGGCATCGACGCGATCCTGACGCCCGCCACCCCCAGCGCCGCCTTTGGCCTGGGCGAGATGTCGGGCAAGGATCCGGTCGAGATGTATCTCAACGACGTCTTTACCGTCACGGTGAACCTGGCCGGACTGCCGGGGATTTCGGTGCCGGTGGGGCTGGACCGGCAGGGCCTGCCGCTGGGAATGCAGCTGATTGGCCGGCCCTGGGACGAAGGCGGGCTCTTGAACCTTGCGCAGGGCCTCGAATCTGCGGCAGGATTTGCGGCGAAGCCCTCGCGCTGGTGGTGAGCGGCCTCAAACCGGAGAGAATGATGCGGAACCTGGCGATCCTGGCCCTGCTTGGCCCCGTTCTTGCCCTGGCCGGCTGCGGCGAGAATACGGGCTGGAACCCGAATTACAGCGCCATGCACAATGGTTCGCCCTATGCGGAATACCTGCAGGCGCGCGAGGTCGCGCTGCATGGCAAGGGTCCGGTGCCCAAGGTGATCCCGATCGCCTTGCCGGCGCAGGCGCCCACCGCGGCCCAGATCGCCGGGACGGCAGCCAAGCCGCGCGCTTCGGCTGCCGCCCGTCCCGTGCCTGCCCCCGCCACAGCGTCTCCGCCGGCTGGGGCACCGGCGGCGGCTCAGGCCGCGACGCCCTCGCTGGTGCGTTATGCGCAGCAGGAAAGCCAGGCGCCGGGCACGCGCAAATACCAGCGCAGCGGCAGTTCCGAATCGGCGGCGGCGCGGGCCTGCCGCAGCTATGCCAGCGCCGACGTGGCGCAAAGCGCCTTCCTCGCGGCGGGGGGGCCGGTGATCGACCCGCGCGGGCTGGATCCTGACGGCGACGGTTTCGTTTGCGGCTGGGATCCGCGCCCGCTGCGCCAATCCGGGCTTTGAGCCCTTCGCCCAATCACGGCGACCGGCGCGGGCAGCGGCCCTCGCTGGTCGTGCTCCATTATACCGGCATGGCGGACGGGCCTTCGGCCCGCGCCCGGCTCTGCGACCCCGAGGCCGAGGTCAGCGCGCATTGGCTGGTCCATGAGGACGGGACGACCGAGGCGCTCGTCCCCGAGGATCGCCGCGCCTGGCACGCGGGCGCCGGCTCCTGGCAGGGGCGCGAGGACGTCAATTCGCGCAGCATCGGCATCGAGCTGGTCAATCCCGGCGACCGTCCCTTTCCCGAGCCGCAGATGGCGGCGCTGGAGAGGCTGCTGGGCGCCATCATGGCGCGCTGGTCCATCGGGCCCGAGGGCGTGATCGCCCATTCCGACATGGCGCCGGGGCGCAAGATCGACCCCGGCCCGCGCTTCGACTGGCGCCGGCTGGCCTTGCAGGGGTTGGCGGTCTGGCCGGATGGATCGGGCGCCGACCTGTCCTTGGCCGAGAGCCTGTCCCGCATCGGCTATCCGGACGAACCGGCGCGGCTTGCCGCCTTCCGCCTGCGTTTCCGCCCCTGGGCCGACGGCCCCGAGGACGAAACCGACCGGCGCATGGCCGCGGCGCTGGCCTGTTCCTGGCTTCTTCCTTGTCCAAATATCCCGCAGGGGGAGGCCGCCGCGTCTGCGGCGGGCGGGGGACGCGAAGTCCCCCCTTCACGGCCCTAGAACAGCGCCTCGATCCGCCGGGCCTCCTCGGCCAGGCCGTAAGGCGGGTTCAGCACCACCATGCCCGAGCCGATCATGCCATGGCCCGGCCGTGCCGGCGGGAACCGCAGCTCGGACAGCAGCGCCTCGGGATGGTTGCGGCGCAGCGCCTCGACCATGGGCGCATGGCGGAGATCGGCCAGGATCGGATACCACAGCGCGATCACGCCGACATTCCACTTGCGCGCCAGCTGGGCGACATGGCGCGGGATGGCGTCGTAATCGGCCTTGACCTCATAGCTCGGGTCGATCAGCAGCAACCCGCGCCGCGGCATGGGCGGGCAGATCGCCTGCGCCATCTGGAACCCGTCCTGCCGGTGCAGATGCGCAAAGCCCGCGACCTCGGCCAGGGCCGCGTGTTCGGCCGGGTGCAGCTCGGCCAGATGCGCCACGTCGCCCGGCCGCAGGAAATGCCGCGCGATCAGCGGCGAGCCGGGATAGGCCGTGGCGCCATGGCGGGCACGCACCGCGTCCAGGGCAAGGCGCAGCGGGTGATCCGCGGCCAGCCAATCCTCGGACAGGGCGCGGGTGATGCCCGCCGCTGCCTCGCCGGTCTTTTCGGCCTCGGGTGCTGCCAGGTCGTAGAGCCCGCGCCCGGCATGGGTTTCCAGATAGCTCAGCGGCTTGGGCTTGGCGGTCAGATAGGCCAGCATCCAGGCCAGCAGCGCGTGCTTGTGCAGGTCGGCCAGGTTTCCGGCGTGATAGGCGTGCTGATAGGACAACATGTCCCGCGATTAACCCGATGGCCCGGAAATGAAAAGCGGCGGTGCCCAGGGAGGAGGAGGGGGCACCGCCGCGCAACGCTGGCCCAGGGAGGAGGAGGGGCCGCGTATGGGGCGCGGCAATGGCAGGGAGGAGGAGGCCATTACCGCGTGCTGCCGGTCCCAGGGAGGAGGAGAGGACCGTCGCATTCCGTTCCGCCTTGCGGCGGTGTTTTGGCGGCGCCCTCCAGGGAGGAGGAGGGGAGGGCGCCGCGCAGAACGGGAAGCCCAGGGAGGAGGGGGCTTCGCCGTGTCGGTTTGGCGGCGCCTCCGGGAGGAGGAGAGAGGCTGCCGCCGGACCGCGAGACCCAGGGAGGAGGAGGGGTCTCGCCGTATAGGGTGCGGCAATGGCGGGGGGGAGGAGGCCATTACCGCGTGCTGACGGTCCCAGGGAGGAGGAGAGGACCGTCGCATTCCGTTCCGCCTTGCGGCGGCATTCTTGGCGGCATCCCCAGGGAGGAGGGGGAGCCGCCTGCACCGTGAAGCCCAGGGAGGAGGAGAGGCTTCACCGTATCTGGCGGCGGCATCCTCAGGGAGGAGGAGGGAGGATGCCGCCTGAACCCGGACCCAAGGGAGGAGGAGTGGGTCGGGTGTTCTATTCGCTTACTTCGTGCCCCAGGCGGCTTCGTAAGCCACGCTGCGGATATTGCTGCGGCTCAGCCCCAGATCGGCCAGTTCGCGGTTGGACAGCTCGCCCAGTTCGCGCAGGGTCTGGCGATAGACCGCCCGGCGGGCCATGTGGTCACGCAGATTGGCCACGAATTTCGCGATCGCGCCGTTGCCGGCGATGTCGTTGCGGTGCATACCGCCATGGATCAGATCGAGAACAGCCATTTCATTCACTCTTTCGTCTTGCGGATGGCGCGGTCGGTTTTCCCTGTCGCGCTGTTGAGACGAACATGGGCCCTTTTCTGCATCTGCACAATGGCTGCGGGCGAGATGCTGCTATGCAGAATCGGCATGGCTGTTTCTGGGCTTCGGGGTCAACTCGTTAATAATCCGTGAATTTTTCAGGCCTTTTACAAGCTCGATCAAGTTTCTCTAGCGGATCGGTCGTATTTTACGCGGGGTCACAGGGGGTTAGCGTTATCAGCCCGCAAGCCCGGCTTGCCCATCCCCGCGCGAATTGCGATGCTGCGGGCGCTTTGATGCGGGGGTAGCCATGACCATCTCACGGGAACGTGTGCTTGCGGAACTTGCCCAGATCGCGGTTCCGGGCGGCGGCAACCTGGTTTCTGCCGATCTGGTGCGTGCGCTCAACGTCGAATCGGGCGTGGTGCGATTCGTCATCGAGGCGGCGGATGCCGGTTCCGCCCGCGCGCTGGCCCCGGTCGAGGCCGAGGCGCAGCGCCGGCTTTCCGCCCTGCCGGGGGTCGAGAAGGTGCAGATCGTCACCACCGCCCCCGCCGCACCGCGCGGCGCGGCGCCGCAGGTTGCGGCGCGCTCGGGCGGCGAGGCGCCGCCCAGTCTCAAGATCGGCCGCCACCCGACGCCCCAGGCGGGGCCGGCCCCGGTCAGCGGCGTGGCACGGATCCTGGCCATCGGCTCGGGCAAGGGCGGGGTCGGGAAATCCACGCTGACCTCGAACCTGGCGGTGGCGCTGGCGCGCAAGGGGCGGCGGGTCGGGCTGCTGGATGCGGATATCTACGGCCCCTCGCAGCCGCGGATGCTGGGCCTGACCNGTGGCACGGATCCTGGCCATCGGCTCGGGCAAGGGCGGGGTCGGGAAATCCACGCTGACCTCGAACCTGGCGGTGGCGCTGGCGCGCAAGGGGCGGCGGGTCGGGCTGCTGGATGCGGATATCTACGGCCCCTCGCAGCCGCGGATGCTGGGCCTGACCGGGCAGCGCCCGACCAGCGACGGCCAGATGATCGAGCCGCTGCACGCCCATGGCGTGACCGTCATGTCGCTGGGCCTGATGATGAAGGAAGGCGAGGCCGTGGTCTGGCGCGGCCCGATGCTGATGGGCGCGCTGCAGCAGATGCTGAACCAGGTGAAATGGGGCGAGCTGGACGTGCTGCTGGTCGACCTGCCGCCCGGCACTGGCGACGTGCAGCTGTCCTTGTGCCAGAAGGCGCAGGTCAGCGGGGCGATCATCGTCTCGACCCCGCAGGACGTGGCGCTGATCGACGCCCGTCGCGCCATCGACATGTTCGGCAAGCTCCAGACCCCGGTGCTGGGGCTGGTCGAGAACATGTCCACCTATATCTGCCCGAATTGCGGCCATGAGGCGCATCTGTTCGGCCATGGCGGCGTCGCTGCCGAGGCGGCGGCGCTGGGGCTGCCCTTCCTGGGCGAGATCCCGCTGAACCTCGACCTGCGGCTTGCGGGCGATGCCGGCACGCCGATCGCGGCCGGTGACGGCCCGGCGGCGCAATCCTTCGCCCGGCTGGCCGAGCGCCTGATCGCCGGCGGCATGGCCTGACCCGGCCTTTCGGACCCGTTCGGGAAATCACGGGAACGGGTCCGGGAAAACATGGGAATGGGTCCCGGATTCCGAATCACCGCGGCGTGAGTGCTTGTGAAGGCCAGCCGAATCCGCAAGCTTTCGTCCTTTTCGGTGGAAGAATCGCCGCTTGAGGGGAGCTTGGGGGACGATTCCGGGAAATGGTGGGATTTATTTGCCACATCCCGCCAGCATACCATATTTAGTGTCTCCTTTATCCCTGCATCCGATACCTTCCCCTCTTGTCGCGCGGTTGTGAATTTGTTCGCGCCGTGTTCGCCGGCAAGAGCCCGCCTGTGCTGGTGCCGCGACCAAACAAATCCATTGCGTCCCATGAAATCCCATGGCATCCCTTGGTTCACGGAACGGGCTCAAGGGGCAGCAAGACCCCAAAGGCGACAAGCAGCTTTCATACAGGCAACCCGTTTCCGAACGACCCCTGCGGCGCGCGAGCAGCACCTCCCCCAGGTGGCGCGAAACGCAGGGCGCGATCCCCGAAACTACGGGGCCCAGAGATGGGAACGAGGGCGGCGGATCGGGCAGTGGCAGCAGCCCGGTCCGCCTTTCCTTTTCGGCAAGACCGGAAAGGTCGGGACAGTGAAAGGAGGGCGCGCCCTTGGCACGCCGTTTCAGAGGGTCGGAAGAGGTCAAGGTGGACGCGAAGGGCCGCGTTTCCATCCCGGCCAAGTTCCGCCGGGTCTTTGAAGCCTCCGATCCCGACTGGCAGGCCGGCAAGCGCGCGCAACTGGTCATCGTCTACGGCACCCGCGACTGGAACTGGCTGCAGCTTTTCACCATCGAGGCGATGGAGGAGATCGAAGAGGGCATCGCCCGCATGCCGCGCGGCTCGGCCGCCCGCAACCTCCTGGAAAACATCTACCAGGGCCATGCCGACGAGGCCGAGATCGACGGCGACGGCCGCCTGGTCCTGCCGCAGAAGCTGCGCGAGAAGATCGGCCTGACCGACAGCGCCTTCTTCATCTCGGCCGGCGACAGCCTGAAGGTCTGGACCCCCGAGGCCTATGCCGAGGAAGAACGTGCGCTGGAAGCCCGCGTGCCGGAACTGGAGCCGGGCGCCGATCCGCTGTCGCTGCTGGCCCCCGCCGCGGCGAAGGACGAGGGCTAGGGCATGGCCGAGGCGCCGCATATCCCCGTCCTGCTTGGCCCGCTGTTGCGGGCCGTTCAGCCTGTGCAGGGCACCTGGGTCGACGGCACCTTCGGCGCCGGCGGCTATGCCCGCGGCCTGCTGGAGCAGGGCGCCGACCGGGTGATCGGCATCGACCGCGACCCGGCGGTCTTTCGCATGGCCGAAGCCTGGGCGGGCGAATACGGCGACCGGCTGCGGCTGGTCCAGGGCACGTTCTCGGACCTCGACAGGCTGGCCGGCGGGCCGGTCGACGGCGTGGTGCTGGACCTTGGGGTCAGCTCGATGCAGCTCGACCAGCCCGAGCGCGGCTTTTCCTTTCTGCGCGACGGCCCTCTGGACATGCGCATGGGCGGCGACGGTCCCTCGGCGGCCGACCTGCTGAACACGGCGCCCGAGCAGGTCATCGCCGACGTGCTGTATCTTTACGGCGAGGAACGCGCCTCGCGCCGCATCGCCAGGGCCATCGTCGCGGCGCGGCCGCTGAGCCGCACCGGCCAGCTTTCGGACATCGTCGCCGGCTGCCTGCCGCGGCCGAAGCCGGGACAGAGCCACCCCTCGACCCGCGCCTTCCAGGCGATCCGCATCTGGGTGAACGACGAATTCGGCCAGCTGGTCGCCGGGCTTGCCGCGGCCGAGCGGGCGCTGCGGCCGGGCGGCAAGCTGGCTGTGGTCAGTTTCCACTCGCTCGAGGATCGCATCGTCAAGCGGTTCATGCAGGCGCGCTCGAACAGCGCCGGCGGCGGCAGCCGCTACGCGCCCGAGGCCGCGCGCGAGGAGCCGGCCTTCACGCTGCCCTTCCGCCGCGCCATCGGCGCCGACGAGGCCGAACTGGCGGCGAATCCGCGCGCGCGCTCGGCGCTTTTGCGCGTCGGCATCCGCACCGCGGCGCCGGCTGGCCGGGTCGATCCGGCGGCCCTGGGTCTGCCGCTGCTGTCCGAAAGGGGGGCGTGATGCGTTCGGTGCTTCACCTTCTGACCGCGCTTTCGGTGATGGGTCTGGCCTTCTGGGCCTATCGCGAGAACTATCGCACCCAGGCCGCCATCAGCGAGATGAGCGACATCCAGCGCCAGATCGGCCGGCTGCGCGAGGATCTGGGCGTGCTGCGCGCGGAATGGGCCTATCTGAACCGGCCCGAGCGCCTGCGCCAGCTGGTCGACCTGAATTTCGAGCGGCTGAAGCTGGTGCCCTTCGGCTCCGATCAGTTCGTGGACGTGGGGCAGGTGGCCTTTCCGGCGCCCAAGCTGTTCCAGCCCGCCCCCGGCACGGATGCCGACCTGCCGGTCGAACGTCCCGCCGGCTTCCCGCCCCGCAGACCACAGGAGAGCACGCCATGATCCGCACCCCGCTGCGCCCGCTGGCCCGCATCCTTCGCGCCCGCGAAACCGGCGAGAATCCCGATGCCATCGAGGCCGCGAACCGCGCCCAGAGACATGCCGCGATCCAGGAAAGCGCGCGCGGCAGCGCCCGCACCCGGCTGTTCTTCATGTCCTGCGCCTTCGCGCTGGCCTTTGGCACCGTGGGCGCAAAGATGGGCGTGCTGGCCGCCAGCCAGCCCAGCGAACCGCGGGTGCAGACCACCGGCGCGCAGATCATCTCGCAACGCGCCGACATCACCGACCGGCACGGCCGGGTTCTGGCCACCAACCTGCTGACCCATTCGCTTTACGCCCATCCGCAGCAGATGGTCGAGCCCGAGCGCGCGGCGCGCGAACTGGTCCGCATCTTCCCCGACCTGGATATCGAGCGGCTCAACAAGGATTTCACCGGCAAGCGCACCTTCGTCTGGATCAAGAAGAAGATCAGCCCCGAGCAGATGCAGGCCGTCCATGACATCGGCGAGCCGGGCCTGCTGTTCGGCCCGCGCGAGATGCGGCTTTACCCGAACGGCCATATCGCCGCCCATATCCTTGGCGGCGCCACCTTCGGCAAGGAGGACGTGGCGAGCGCCGAGGTCGTCGGCGTCGCCGGCGTTGAAAAAGCCTTCGACCACTGGCTGCGCGATCCGGCCAATGACGGCGCGCCGCTGGCGCTGTCGCTGGACCTGACCGTCCAGGCCGCCATGGAGGAGGTGCTGGGCAACGGCATGAAGGTCATGAACGCCAAGGGCGCCACCGGCATCCTGATGGAGGTCAAGACCGGCGAGATCCTCGCCATGGCCAGCCTGCCCGATTTCGACCCCAACGACCGGCCGCGGCCGCTGCTCAAGGGCGATCCCTCGGACAGCCCGCTGTTCAACCGCGCGGTGCAGGGGCAATACGAGCTGGGTTCGACCTTCAAGATCTTCCCGGTGGCGCAGGCCATCGACCTCAAGCTGGTCAGCCCGGCCACGATGATCAACGCCAAGGCGCCGATGAAGATCGGCAAATACCTGATCAACGAGTTCCGCGGCCATAATTACGGCACGCTTTCGGTGACGGACATCATCGTGAAGTCCTCGAACGTCGGCACCGTCCGCGTGGCCCAGCTGCTGGGCGCCGAGCGGCAGAGGGATTTCCTGGAAAAGCTGGGCTTCTTCGAGCCGACCCCGATCGAGATGAGCGAGGCGCCGACCGGCAAGCCGCTGGTGCCGAAACGCTGGCCGGCCGTGACCTCGGCCACCGTGGCCTTCGGGCACGGGCTGGCGGCCAGCCCGCTGCATCTGGCCGCGGCCTATGCGACTGTCGCGAATGGCGGCAAGCGGGTGATGCCGACGCTGATCCACGACCGCCGCCCGCGCGGCGGCGAGCAGGTGCTGTCGTCCGAGGCCGCGCATATCGCCGTGCAGATGCTGCGCCAGGTCGTCGTCCGCGGCAGCGGCCGCAGCGCCAATGTCGAGGGCTACGAGGTCGCGGGCAAGACCGGCACCGCCGACAAGCCGCGCCCGACGGGGGGCTATTACGGCAACAAGGTGGTCTCGACCTTCGCCTCGGTATTCCCGGCCAGCGATCCGCAATATGTGCTGGTGCTGTCGCTGGACGAGCCCTCGACCATCGGTCCCGGCGGAGAAAGCCGGACCGCAGGCGCCACCTCGGCCCCGGTAGCGGCCGAGGTGATCCGCCGCGTTGCGCCGCTGCTGGGCCTGCGTCCCAGCACGGAAACGCAGCTGCCGATGGTTGAACGGCCTTTGCCGGATCGGCTAAAGCTCGTCTCGAACTGATGAGCGGAGGCTTCGTGACCGAGCGGGCGATGCGGCTGTCCCTTCTGGGGCTGAGGGGGGACAAGGGGCGCGACCCCGAGATAACGGGTCTTGCCGTCGATTCGCGGCAGGTCAGGCCGGGCCATCTGTTCGCGGCGCTGCCGGGCTCGGCCGCGCATGGGGGCGAGTTCATCCAATATGCGCTGCGCCAGGGGGCGGGCGCGATCCTGACCGACCGCAAGGGGGCCGAGATCGCCGCCGAGGTGCTGGCGGGTGCCGATGCCGCGCTGGTCGTGGCCGAGGATCCCCGCGCCGCGCTGGCCGGAGCCGCCGCACTGTGGTTCGCTGCCCAGCCCGAGACCATGGTCGCCGTCACCGGCACCTCGGGCAAGACCTCGGTCGCGACCTTCACCCGGCAGATCTGGCAGGCGCTGGGGCACAGGGCGATCAGCCTGGGCACCATGGGGGTGCAGGGCGACTACCAGGCCAAGCTGGCCCATACCACGCCCGAGCCGATCACCCTGCACCGGGTGCTGGCCGAGGCGGCGGAAGCGGGCGTCACCCATGCGGCGATGGAGGCCAGTTCGCACGGGCTTGACCAGCGCCGGCTGGACGGGGTGCGGCTGAAGGCCGGCGCATTCACCAATTTCAGCCAGGACCACCTGGATTATCACAAGGACTTCGACGAATATTTCGCCGCCAAGGCGCTGCTTTTCGATCACCTGCTGGACGAGGGCGCCGGGGCGGTCGTCAATATCGACGACCCGCGCGGCCGGCAGATGGCGCAGATCGCGCGCGAACGCGGCCTGGCGCTGATGAGGGTCGGTAAGGACGGGTCGGCCGACCTGCGCATCCTTGGGCAACGCTACGATGCCACCGGCCAGGATCTGCGCTTCAGCTTCCGCGGGCAGGCGCATCTGGTGCGGCTGGCGCTGATCGGCGGCTTCCAGGCGGAAAACGTTCTGGCCGCCGCCGGCCTGGCCATCGCCGCCGGAGACGAGGCGGCGCGGGTGATCGAGACCCTGCCCGGCCTGACCACGGTGCGCGGCCGCATGGAACTGGCGGCGGTGCGGGAAAACGGCGCGGCGGTCTTCGTCGATTACAGCCACAAGCCCGGCGCCTTGGCCTCGGCCCTGCAAAGCCTGCGCCCGCATGTCATGGGCCGCATCATCGTGGTCTTCGGCGCCGGCGGCGACCGCGACCGCCTGAAGCGCCCGCTGATGGGCGAGGCGGCGCGGCAATTCGCCGACCTGGTCTATGTGACCGACGACAACCCCCGCAGCGAAGACCCGGCCGCGATCCGCGCCGAGGTGCTGGCCGGCGCCGGTCCCGATGCCATCGAGGTCGGCGACCGCGCCGAGGCGATCCTGCGCGGCGTCGATGCCTTGCAGCCCGGCGATGCGCTGCTGATCGCCGGCAAGGGCCACGAGACCGGCCAGATCATCGGCAACGACGTTTATCCCTTCGACGATGCCGAGCAGGCCTCGGTGGCCGTCGCGGCGCTGGATGGCAAGATATGACGCTCTGGACCTCGCAGGATGCCGTCGCCGCGACCGGCGGCCGCGCCACCCGCGACTTCGCGGTCACGGGCGTTTCCATCGACACGCGGACGATCCGGCCGGGCGATCTGTTCATCGCCCTGCAAGCGGCCCGCGACGGCCACGATTTCGTCGCCCAGGCCTTGCAGAAGGGCGCCGGCGCCGCGCTGGTCAGCCGCATCCCCCATGGCGTTGCCGACGATGCCCCGCTGTTGGTCGTTCCCGATGTCCTGCCGGCGCTGGAGGCACTTGGCCGCGCCGGCCGCGCCCGGATGGGCGGCAAGGTCATCGCCATCACCGGCTCGGTCGGCAAGACCTCGACCAAGGAGATGGCGCGCATCGCGCTGGCCGGGCAGGGGCAAATCCATGCGGCCGAGGCCAGCTACAACAACCATTGGGGCGTGCCGTTGACGCTGGCGCGCATGCCCCAGGACACCGATTTCGCCATCATCGAGATCGGCATGAACCATCCGGGCGAGATCGAGCCGCTGGCCCGCCTCGCCCGCCCGCATGTCGCCATGATCACCACCGTCGCCGCAGCGCATCTGGAAGCCTTCGGCGCCATCGAGGGCATCGCCCGCGAGAAGGGCGCGATCTTCCGCGGGCTGATCCAGCCGGGCACCGCCATCCTGCCCGAAGATCTGCCTGTCACCCAGATTCTGCGCGACTGCGCGGATGAAGCGGGCGCCATCGTCATCGGTTTCGGCCAGCAGGGCATGGCCCGGCCGCTGACAGCCGAGACCGCGGACGGCGCGACCCGGGTCCGCGCCCGCGTGCTGGGCGAGGCGGTGGATTTCACCCTGGCAACGGCCGGCACGCATTTCGTCATGAACGCGGTCGGCGTTCTGGCGGCGCTCTCGGCCGCGGGGGCCGACCTGGCGCAGGCGGCGGCACGCCTTTCCGACTGGCGCCCGCCGCTGGGCCGCGGCGCGGTCGAGGATCTGGGTGGCATCCGGCTGATCGACGATGCCTATAACTCCAACCCCACCTCGCTTTCGGCCGGGCTTGCGACGCTGGCGCGGCTGACCGGCGGGCGCCGGGTGGCGATCCTGGGCGACATGCTGGAACTGGGGCCCGACGAGATCGCGCTCCATGCCGGCATGGCCGCGGATCCCGCCATGGAGGCGGTGGACCTGGTCCATACCGCCGGCCCGCGCATGCGCGCCCTGCACGAGGCGCTGCCTCAGGCCCGTCGCGGGCAGCATGCCGAGAGTGCCGCCGAACTGGCCGAGCGCGCCCGGGAGCTGGTCGCGCCCGGCGATATCGTGCTCGTGAAGGGTTCGAAGTCCTCCAAGGTCTCGACGGTGGTTGACGCGCTGCGGCGGACGCGCCAAAGCACGCCGCCTGGCGAAAGGACAGCGTAATGCTCTATTGGCTCACGAACCTCTCCGACGGCGGGGATTTCTTCAACCTTTTCCGCTATATCACCTTCCGCGCCGGGGGTGCCTTCTTCACGGCGCTGCTCTTCGGCTTCTTCTTCGGCCGGCCGCTGATCGACCTCTTGCGCCGCAAGCAGAAAAAGGGCCAGCCGATCCGCGACGACGGGCCGGAAAACCATTTCTCCAAGGCCGGCACCCCGACCATGGGGGGGCTCTTGATCCTGGCCGCGCTGACCATCGGCACATTGCTCTGGGCGCGGCTCGACAACGGCTATGTCTGGATCGTGCTGCTGGTCACGCTGGGCTTCGCCGCCATCGGCTTTGCCGACGACTATGCCAAGGTCACGAAGCAGCATCACGCGGGGCTCTCGGGCAAGGTGCGGCTGCTGATCGGGCTTGGCATCGCCGCCGCCGCCGGCGCGGCGGCCGCCTGGGCCCATCCGGCGGCGCTAAGCGGCGAACTGGCGCTGCCCTTCTTCAAGGATGCGCTGATCAACCTGGGCCTGCTCTACGTGCCCTTCGCGGTGCTGGTTATCCTGGGCGCGGCCAATGCGGTGAACCTGACCGACGGGCTGGACGGGCTGGCGATCATGCCGGTGATGATCGCCGCGGGCAGCTTCGCGGTGATCGCCTATATGGTCGGCAACGCGAATTTCGCCAATTACCTGGGCGTGCATTTCGTGCCCGGCACCGGCGAGCTTGCGGTCTTCGTCGCGGCGCTGATCGGTGGCGGGCTGGGTTTCCTGTGGTATAACGCCCCCCCCGCCGCGGTCTTCATGGGCGATACCGGCAGCCTCGCGCTCGGCGGCGCGCTGGGCGCCATCGCGGTGGTCACCAAGCACGAGATCGTCCTGGCCATCGTCGGCGGGCTTTTCGTGGTCGAGGCGCTCAGCGTCATCATCCAGGTGCTCTATTTCAAGCGCACCGGCAAGCGCGTCTTCCTGATGGCCCCGATCCACCACCATTTCGAGAAGAAGGGCTGGGGCGAGGCGCAGATCGTCATCCGCTTCTGGATCATCGCGCTGATCCTGGCGCTGATCGGGCTTGCGACGCTGAAGCTGCGCTGACAGGCTTTCTCCGTTTTCCAAATACCCTCGGGGGGTCCGGGGGGCGAAGCGCCCCCGGCCTGCCACAGCGAAGGAAACAGCATGATCCCGGTCCAGGGCGTCGAGAACCAGACCATCGCCGTGCTCGGCCTCGGCCGCTCGGGCCGCGCCACCGCCGCCGCGCTCGCTGCCGGCGGCGCCCATGTCGTCGCCTGGGACGACGGTGTCGATACGCGCGAACAGGCCCAAGCCGACGGGCTGCGCCTTCTCGACCTGACCCGCGACCAGAACTGGGACGGCATCGCCGCGCTGATTGCCAGCCCCGGCATCCCGCATCTCTACCCCAAGCCGCATCCGGTCATCGCGACGGCCTATGCGCTCGGCGTGCCGGTCGACAACGACATCGGCCTGTTCTTCCGCAGCTTCGCCACCGCGGAATGGGAACGCTTCGACACCACCCCCCGCGTCATCGCCGTCACGGGCTCGAACGGCAAGTCCACCACCACGGCGCTGATCCACCACATCCTGAAGGAGGCTGGCCGCCCGACCCAGGTCGGCGGCAATATCGGCACCGGCGTCTTGTCGCTGGAACCCGCCCATGACGGGGAGGTGGTGGTGCTGGAGCTTTCCAGCTACCAGACCGACCTCGCCCGCGCCCTGACCCCCGATGTCGCGGTGTTCACCAATCTCTCGCCCGACCATCTCGACCGCCATGGCGGGCTGGGCGGCTATTTCGCCGCCAAGCGCCGGCTTTTCGCCGAGGGCGGACCAGACCGCGCCGTGATCGGCGTCGACGAGCCCGAGGGCCGCTATCTTGCCGGCCAGCTCGCCATGGCCGCTTCGGACGACCGGGTGATCCGCATCTCCTCGGGGCAGAAGCTCGACCGTTTCGGCTGGTCGGTCTTTGCCCGCAAGGGCTTCCTTTCGGAATACCGCAAGGGCCGCCAGGTCGCCGCGATCGACCTGCGCGAGGTCAGGGGCCTGCCGGGCGAGCACAACCACCAGAACGCCTGCGCCGCCTATGCCGCGGCCCGCGCCGTCGGCATCGCGCCGCGCGAGATCGAGCGCGCCTTCCACAGCTTCGAAGGGTTGCCGCATCGCAGCCAGACGGTCGCCGAGATCGGCGGCGTGGCCTGGGTCAACGACAGCAAGGCCACCAATGTCGATGCCGCCGCCAAGGCGCTGGCCGCCTTCCCGCGCATCCGCTGGATCGCCGGCGGCATGGGCAAGGATGGCGGCATCGAGGCGCTGGCCCCCTTCCTCGGCAATGTCACCAAGGTCTATCTGATCGGCCATTCCGCCCGCGACTTCGCGCTGCAGATCGGCCAGACCCCCTATGAGATCGCCGAAACCATGGAGCAGGCCGTCGCCCGCGCCGCAGCCGAGGCCCAGCCGGGCGAGACCGTGCTGCTCGCCCCTGCCGCCGCCAGCTTCGACCAATACCCCAACTTCGAGAAACGCGGCGAGCATTTCACCGCCCTGGTCAAGGCGCTGCAAGGCTGATCTTCACCGTTTCCCAAATTCTCACGCTCCAGGGCTGCCAGGCGCGGCGCGTGCAGGACATGGCGAGGATCTCATCATGCCGATCAGGGCACGGCACCCGGCTTCTTCGTTCCTTAAATACCCATGGAACCGCCCAGCCAGGAGCCGGGCTCGCATGGACAAGGCCCCGGCGGAACCGGGGCCTTGCCCTTGTGACACGGATCAGAAGGAATAGCCGATGCGCATTGCGATCGCCCAAGCCTCGCTGTCGTCCATCCTGGCGACTTCCGTCTTGTTGCCGCTCGGTCCCACGCCCAGCGTGGCGTTGCCAAGCTTGGTGTAGTTGATGCCGGTGGTGATCTTGATGTTGTCCATCGTATAGATCGCGGCCACCGTCACCGCCTTGCGGCCGTTCACCGGGGCCAGCGGCGAAACCGTGTCGCCCTCGCTCGGTTCATAGAGGAACGAGACCGAACCCGACCAGTTCTCGGTGAATTTGCGCCCTATGCCGATGGTATAGGTGGTCGTGTCCTCAAGCTCGACGAGGGGGATCTCTCCAGCGGGAGAGGCGATCGGGAACAGGAAGTTGTCCACCTCGAACTCGGACCATTTCACCCAGCGGATCGAGCCGAACAGCAGCGTATCGGCGGCGATGCCGGTCTGGCCCTCCAGCGTCCAGCTGCGCGGCGTCTTGACGGTATGTTCGCCGGTGAAGGTCATCGGCAGCGGGCCGCCGCTTTCGGTCATGTCGAAATCATGCTCGATGGGCGAATTGTAGGTCAGCGAAACCCGGGCTGCGATCTCGGGCATCTCATAAGCCACGCCGGCGACCCAGCCGATGCCCCAGGCATTGTCGATGTCCAGGTTATAGCCCGAGGTGGTGGCGTAGCCAGCGCCATGCAGCCGGACGTTACCATCCGCATTCGAACCACGAATACCGCCATGCACCGAGAAGTTGTTGTCGAACTTGTAGCGCAGCAATGCGGTATAGGTGGTCGAGTTGACCTCGACCCGCGTGCCACCCAGCACCGGCGAATTCGCCGTGGGATAGAGGACGTCGGCACCGAAGGGCTGTTCGACGATCAGCGCGCCGGACAGGTTCTCGTTGAACTGGTGCTTGTAGGCCAGACCGAAGAAGCCATAGCCTTGGGCCACGTCGCCTGTCGAGAAGCCCGCCACATCCCTGCCGCGCACGGTGGGATTCACCCCGCCGAAGCTCAACTCCAGGTAATTCCCGCTTTCGAACAGCGGTGCCAGCGATTGCGGCGCGCGCTCGATCCCGCCGGCCAGAACGGGCGCGGCGCTTGCCAGCAGGGCGCCGATGCCGGTGACGATCCTTTTCATGGTTTTCCTCCCTAGCCAGGTTCGCGTCGAACCCCTTGGTTCAACCTGCGGCAGCCTGCCTGCTTGCGTCAATCGCCCCCGCCCGGTAACGCGGCGTTCTGACGCATCCGGCCGCTCTGGCGTGGCCTGCCGGCAACGCTATGACATGAAGGATCAAGGAGGTCCGTCATGCGCTTTGCCCCACCCCGGCTCAACCCGGCCGGCCTCTGGCGCCGGGTTCCGCCCGCGATCTTTCCGCCGCTGCTGGGCGCGCTGGGGCTTGCCCTGGCCTGGCGCGGGGCGACGGCGCGCTTCGGCCTGCCGCCGGGGCTATCGGGGATGATGGTGGGCATGGCGGTCGCGGGTTGGGGCTTTGCGATCCTCGCCTATGGCAGCAAGTTGATGCGCCGCCCCAGCGTGCTGGTCGAGGAATTGCGCGTCCTGCCCGGCCGCGCCGGCATCGCGGCGGCGCTGGTCGGCATCTATGTCGCGGCGCAGCTGCTTGCCCCCTTTGCGCCGGCCTTGGCCCAGGGGGTGCTGGTCGCCGGCATGGCGGCGCAGCTGGCCTTCTGGGCGGTGGCGATCCCGGTCATGGCCCGCACGCCGGGGCAGGGGCGGGTGACGCCGGTCTGGCAGCTGACCTTCGTCGGCCCCATCGTCGCCGCGCAGGCGGCCGCCGGCTTCGGCTGGACGGCGCTGGCCCAGGCGCTGTGGTGGCCGATGGCGGCGACGGCCGGCTTCGTCTGGGCCGCCAGCCTGTATCAGGCGCTGACCGAGCGGCTGCCGGCGCCCCTGCGCCCGCTGCTGATGATCCACCTGGCCCCCATCGCCATGCTGGGCAATGTCGCCGCCGCGCTTGCCTGGCAGCAGGTGGCGCTGGTCCTGGCCTGGGCCGCGGCCGCGGCGCTGGTCCTGGCCGCCCTGCGCCTGCGCTGGCTGGTCGAGGCGGGGTTCTCGCCGCTCTGGGGTGCCTTCACCTTTCCGCTGGCGGCGACGGCGGGGTTGTGGACCGCGGTCTCGGGCTTTGCGCCGGGCTGGGCGCTGCCGGCGCAGATCCTGCTGGTCGCGGCCAGCCTGGTGGTGCTGCCGATCCTGTTCCGGGTCTGGCGTGCCTGGGCCAGCGGCGGGCTGGCGATGAAAACCAACGCGGCCATCGCCTGACGGGCTGGACAATCCGGCCGGCGCGTGAAATGGGAAACTGCCAAACGAACCCCTGACAAGGATGCTCCCATGCAGATTCGTGAGGCTTTGACCTTCGACGATGTTCTCCTCGTTCCTGCGGCGTCCTCGGTGATGCCCTCGACCGCCGACGTGACGACCTATGTCACCAAGCAGATCCGCATGAACATTCCGCTGCTCTCCAGCGCCATGGATACCGTCACCGAAAGCCGTATGGCCATCGCCATGGCACAGGCCGGCGGCATCGGCGTGATCCACCGCAACCTGACCGCCGAGCAGCAGGCCGACGAGGTCCGCCGGGTCAAGCGTTTCGAATCGGGTATCGTCTACGACCCGATCACCCTGACCCCGGACCAGACCATCGCCGACGCCAAGGCCCTGCAGGAACGCTACAACGTCACCGGCTTTCCGGTGGTGGACGCGGCCGGCCGCGTGGTCGGCATCATCACCAACCGCGACATGCGCTTTGCCAACAGCGACGACATGCCGGTGCGGGCGGTGATGACGGCCGAGAACCTTGCCATCCTGCGCGAGCCCGCCGACCGGGCCGAGGCCATCGACCTGATGAAGGCGCGCCGGATCGAGAAGCTGCTGATCACCAATGCCGAGGGCAAGCTGACCGGCCTGCTGACGCTGAAGGATACCGAGAAATCAGTGCTGAACCCCCTGGCCTGCAAGGACGAGTTGGGCCGGCTGCGCGTCGCCGCCGCCTCGACCGTGGGCGACGAGGGCTATGAGCGCAGCCTGGCGCTGATCGAGGCGGGCGTGGACCTGGTGGTGATCGACACCGCGCATGGCCATTCCGAGGGCGTGGCCCGCGCCGTTTCCCGCATCAAGGCGCATTCGAACGCGGTGCAGGTCATCGCCGGCAACGTGGCGACGGCCGAGGCCGCCCGCGCGCTGGTCGATGCCGGCGCCGATGCGATCAAGGTCGGCATCGGGCCCGGATCGATCTGCACCACCCGCATCGTCGCGGGCGTGGGTGTGCCGCAGCTGACCGCGATCATGGATGCGGCGCGCGGCGCCGGCGACGTTCCGGTCATCGCCGATGGCGGCATCAAGTTTTCGGGCGATTTCGCCAAGGCCATCGCGGCGGGGGCGTCCTGCGCCATGGTCGGCTCGGCCATCGCCGGCACCGACGAAAGCCCCGGCGAGGTGATCCTGTACCAGGGCCGCAGCTTCAAATCCTATCGCGGCATGGGCTCGCTGGGTGCCATGGCGCGGGGTTCGGCCGACCGCTATTTCCAGAAGGACGCGGCCAGCGACAAGCTGGTCCCCGAGGGGATCGAGGGCCAGGTGCCCTACAAGGGCTCGGCCGCCGCGGTGATCCACCAGCTTGTCGGCGGCCTGCGCGCCGCCATGGGCTATACCGGCAACGCCACCGTGGCCGAGATGCGCGGCGGCTGCCAGTTCGTGCGCATCACCGGCGCCGGGCTGAAGGAAAGCCACGTCCACGACGTGCAGATCACCCGCGAAAGCCCGAACTACCGGCTGGGCTGATCCGGCCTGCGGCGGGGCCGGCCACGGGCCCCGCTTACCGAATCTTAACCGCCCTGCGCTAGAGACGGCCAGAGAGTCCTTGTCTGTGGCCGTTTCATGTTCCGTCTTGTTGCAATCCTATATGCTCTGGCGCTGGTCCTGGCGCCTATCCGCGCGCTGGCGCTGCCCTCGGCCGAGGTTTGCGAATGGGCCGCGCAGCAGGCGGCCGCGGAAAGCGGGGTGCCCGCCGACATCCTGGCTGCGCTGACCCTGACCGAGACCGGGCGCCGGCTGGACGGGATCGTGCGCCCCTGGGCCTGGAGCGCCAATGCCGAGGGCGAGGGCACCTGGTTCGACGATCCCGCCAGCGCCGTCGCCTTTGCCCAGGATCGGCTGTCCCAGGGGCGCACCAATCTCGACATCGGCTGCTTCCAGCTGAACTATCGCTGGCACGGCGGGCATTTCTCGTCGGTGGCGCAGATGTTCGATCCGCTGGAAAATGCCCGCTATGCCGCCCGCTTCCTGCGCCAGCTGCATGACGAGACCGGTGATTGGCGGCAGGCGGCGGGGGCGTTCCATTCCCGCACCCCGGCCCATGCGCAGCGCTACCTGGCCCGTTTCGATACGCTGCTTCAGATGCTGCGCGAACAGGGATATGCGGGCCTGGCGGTTTCGCCCGAGACCTATAACAGCTTCGCCGCGATCGGCACCGCCCGACGCAGCCGGCTGCGCGAGCGGGTGATGCTGCTGGGCGCACCCCTCGGCAGCGATGTGACGGGGCGGCCCGGTTCGCTGGCGGTGCTGGCCGCGGGACGCTCGCCGCTGGCGGCTGGGGGTGAACCGATGATCTCGATCCGTCTGGCAGGGGCTGAAGGCGAAAGGGCTTCGCTCTGGCGGCCGGGGATGCTGGCCGGACGGGATTGACAAAGCCCGGTCGGCGGCTTTTCTGGACGCCATCCGCCATCCGCCATCCGCCATCCGCCATCCGCCATCCGCCATCCGCCATCCGCCATCCGCCATCCGCCGCGCCTGGGACGCTGCCTGACATGACGCCCGCCGCCCGTGCCGCCGCGGCCATCGCCATCCTCGACCGCATCCTCGACGGGCAGGCCGCCGAGGCGGCGCTGATCCGCTGGGCGCGCGCCAGCCGCTTTGCCGGCTCGGGCGACCGCGCGGCGGTGCGGGATCTGGTCTTCGACGCCTTGCGCCGGCTGCGGTCGCGTGCTGCCCTGGGCGGGGCGCTGTCCGGGCGCGGGCTGCTGCTTGGCATGTGCCGCGAAGAGGGGCTCGACCCGGAGGCGCTTTTCACCGGCGAGGGCCATGCGCCGCCGCCGCTTTCGGATACCGAGCGCGCCGCGGGACGCGCGCCGATGCCGGACGAGGCGCTGGACCTGCCCGGCTGGCTCTTGCCGCTGTGGCGCCAGGCGCTTGGCCCGGATGCCGAGGCGGTGGCGCTGGCCATGCGCGACCGTGCGCCGGTCTGGCTGCGGGTCAACCTGCGCCGCGCCGATCCTGCCCGCGCCGCCGCCGCGCTGGCCGGTGAGGGCATCGTGACCGTGCCCCATCCCGATCTGCCCACCGCGCTGCGCATCGCCGAAGGCGCCCGGCGCTTGGCCCCCAGCCGCGCCTATCGCGAAGGGCTGGTCGAATTGCAGGATCTGTCGCCGCAGATGGCCTGCGCGGCGCTGCCGGCGCGGGGCAGCGTGCTGGATTTCTGCGCCGGCGGCGGCGGCAAGGCGCTGGCGCTGGCGGCGCGGGGCGCGAGCCCGGTGGTCGCGCATGACATCGACTTGGCGCGCATGGCCGATCTGCCGGCGCGCGCCGAACGGGCGGGGGTGCGCATCCGTCTGGCGGCGCCAGGCCAGGTGGCGGGCCGCTTTGACACGGTCGTCGCGGACGTACCCTGTTCGGGCAGCGGAACCTGGCGGCGCAGCCCGGATGCCAAATGGCGCCTGACCCGCGACGATCTGGATCGGCTTGCAAGCCGGCAGGCCCTGATCCTGGAGCAGGCGGCGGGTTTCGTTGCCGAGGGCGGGCACCTTGCCTATATGACCTGCTCGGTTTTGGCCGCCGAAAACGACGAACAGGTGCAGGGTTTTCTGGCCCGCGATCCCCGGTTCGAGCAGATCCTGGCGCGGCATTTTTCCCCGCTTTCCGCCTCGGACGGCTTTTATCTGGCCCTGATGCGCCGCCGTTAACCCTCTGTTAACGCGCATGCGCTATGCAGCGGAAAAAGGCGGGTCGCGAGGGCTTGGATGAATTCGGAACGGGCGGAATCCCTGCGGGCGGCGCAAATCGTGCTGCCTTTCCTGACGCTGCCTGCGGTGGTCGGGGCGCTTTGGCTGGCCTTGCAGCCCCGGCAGGCCGCGGGGGGCGCGACCTTCCTGGCGGTGGGGGCGGCAGTGACCGCCTGGTATCTGCTGGGTGGGGCCATCTCGGTCCGTCATCTCTGGCGCGGGCTGGCGGTGCGGCGCGATCTGAACCAGGTGCTGCCCACCCTGCGGGACCATGAACTGCCGGCCTTTGCCGTCGGTCCGGACGGCCTGGTTCTGGCGCAGAGCCAGGCGGGGCTGGACCGGCTCGGCGACCTGGTCGGCCGGCATGTGCAGGATGCGCTGGGCCGGCGCCATGCCGATCCGAAGACGCTTTGGAACGATCTGGGCCTTGGCCTGGCGCGCAGCGGCAAGGTGCGTGCCGACCTGGGCGATGCTGGGCAATATCTGGTGACGCGGCGGGCGGGTTCGACCATCCAGCTGTGGCAGGCGACCGCGCCCGAACGCCCGGCGCAGCCCGCCGCACCGCCGCCGCGGGCAGACGGGGACGATTTCGACCTGCTTCCCGTCTCACTGCTGATCCTCGATCCGGCGGCCAATGTCGTGCGCGCCAATACCGCCGCCTGCGAGCTGCTGGGCGGGCCGGTTCTGGGCCAGAACCTGGCCGCATTGCTGGACGGGCTCGGGCGCGATCTGGCGGGCTGGATCTCGGATGTCAGCGCCGGCCGCACGGTCGGCGGCAGCGAGGTGCTGCATGTCAGGGCCGAGGGCCCAGACCGTTTCGTGCAGCTGTCGCTGACGCGCGGCCGGGACGAACATGTGACCGCCGTGCTTTCCGATGCCAGCGCGCTCAAGACGCTCGAGGCGCAATTCGTGCAAAGCCAGAAGATGCAGGCCATCGGCCAGCTCGCCGGCGGCATTGCCCATGACTTCAACAACCTGCTGACCGCGATCACCGGGCATTGCGACCTGCTGATGCTGCGCCACGACAAGGCCGATCCCGATTATGCCGACCTGGACCAGATCAGCCAGAACGCGAACCGGGCGGCGGCGCTGGTCCGGCAACTTCTGGCGTTTTCGCGCAAGCAGACGCTCAAGCCGCAGATCATGGATCTGCGCGACACGCTTTCGGAGCTGACGCATCTGCTCAACCGGCTGGTGGGCGAACGGATCGTGCTGACCTTCGACCACGACCCGGCCCTGCGGATGATCCATGCCGACCGCCGCCAGCTGGAGCAGGTGATCATGAACCTGGTGGTGAATGCCCGCGATGCCATGCCCGAGGGCGGCGACATCGCCATCTGCACCGACAATCTCCGGCTGGAGGCCAGGACCGAATTCGGCCGCGCCACCCTGCCGGCCGGGGACTACGTCCGCGTTCAGGTCCGCGACCAAGGCTGCGGCATTGCCCCCGACGATCTGGCCAAGATCTTCGAGCCTTTCTTCACCACCAAGCGCACG
Organism: Paracoccus sp. P2; assembly: GCF_046335115.1. Lineage (NCBI taxonomy): Bacteria > Pseudomonadati > Pseudomonadota > Alphaproteobacteria > Rhodobacterales > Paracoccaceae > Paracoccus > Paracoccus sp. P2. Next base: position 195,273 of record NZ_JBGOSN010000005.1, read on the forward strand.
GGCGAGGGGACCGGGCTTGGCCTGTCCACCGCCTATGGCATCGTGAAGCAGACCGGCGGCTATATCTTCTGCGACAGCACGCCGGGCGAGGGCAGCTGCTTTTCCCTGTTCTTCCCGGCCCATGACCGAGGCATCCCCGAAGAGATGCCGGCCCCGGCCGCCGGTCCGATTCGCGCGCGCCGCGAGGTCGAGGCGACGGTGCTGCTGGTCGAGGACGAGGCGCCGGTGCGCGCCTTTGCCAGCCGGGCGCTGAAGCTGCAGGGCTTCGAGGTGCTCGAGGCCGCCTGCGCCGAAGATGCCCTGTCGCTGCTGGCCGACCGGCGGCTTGTGGTCGATGTTTTCGTGACCGACGTGGTGATGCCGGGCATGGACGGCCCGGCCTGGGTGCGCACCGCGCTGCGCGACCGGCCCGGCACGAAGGTCATCTTCATGTCGGGCTATGCCGAGGACATCTTTTCCGAGGGGCGACCGCCCGTGCCGGATGCGGCCTTCCTGGCGAAGCCGTTCTCGCTTTCGGATCTGACCGCGCTGGTCACGCGGCAATTGGAGGGCGGCGCCTAGCGCGGATTCGACTTAGTCCGGGTCATATCCGGCGGGCTCGAAGTAGTTCCGGCATTCCTCGGGGGTGAAGGCGGATAGACAGTCGGCGACGGCTGACC